>CAKROE010000122.1 GCA_934371915.1 uncultured Blautia sp.
GATCAATCCAAGCCATTTCATATGAAGTCCACGTTCCAGTGCATACATCGCCCCGCCCTGCATACGACCGTCTTTTGTTTTGACACGATACTTAACTGCGATCAGTGATTCGCTGTATTTTGTCGCAATACCGAATACACCGGTAAGCCAGCACCACAGAACTGCCCCGGGACCACCGAGGGCAATTGCCGTTCCCACACCAATGATGTTCCCGGTTCCGATCGTAGATGCCAGTGCCGTTGTCAGTGCTCCGAACTGACTGACTTCGCCTTCCCCATCCGGGTCTTTCGTCACAGACAGTTTGATTGCTGTTCCGATCTTTCGCTGGATCACTCCGGTTCGGATCGTCATAAAAATGTGTGTGCCAAGAAGCAGAAGAATCATCCACCAGCCCCACACCCAGGTATCAATCTGATTGATCAGGTTTGTTATTGCATCCATATTATTTCCTCCCTCGCTTTTCGACAAAAAAGCATAAGGGCATACCTCACGCAGCCTGCGCGCTGTACACCCTTGTACTTTTTTATTTCGTTCTATATTTATGCAACTCATTATACCAGAATACCGGCACGGTGTGCAACTGAATTTTATATTTCGGCCCGCTCTTTCTTCTATTTCGCTTACTGTTTCATCCAGTCTTTCAAAGCTTTCATGCGGATACGCGCATCTTTTCCTCCCAGATCATATACCTGCTGAATGACTTCAATATTATTTTCCATACGACTGATATCCAGTTTTTTATCCGGCTGGATCACAAATGCCCGGCCTGCCCGTTCCATTTCTTTCAGAACTTCCAGACTGTGATTATAGACTACATGTCTGTTCTGAAGTGCCTGTACAAACTCCGGATATTTATGATAGCGGATTTCTGCCATTTTTGCATTCTCAGATTTTTTGACAAATCCGGCTTCTCTTGTAAGTACAACCACAAGACGTTCATAACCCATCTTGTAAAATGCTTCAACGGGAATACTGTCCGCACAGCCTCCGTCAAGAAGTTTCATCCCGTTATAATCCACAATTTTTGAAACATATGGCATCGAAGCAGACGCGCGCATGGCATCGACCTGGCTCAGCATATCCGTAATTTTAATATATTCCGCTTTGCCTGTCTCAACATTTGTACAGGTCGCATAAAAGTCTGTATCTGATCTGACAAACGCTTCGTAATCAAATGGATCAAGCCGCTCCGGAATGTCATGATAGCAAAACTGCTTTCCCACCACTTCTCCTGTGTGCAGAAAGCTCCACCAGCTCATAAAGTGTTTGTCATTCCGGTATTTTTTGAAATAACGAAGACTTCTTCCTTTTTGTTCGGATACAAAGGAACAGCCATGCAGTGCTCCCGCAGAAACACCGATCACTCCGTCAAAATGTATTTCCTGCTCCAAAAAAACATCCAGTACACCGGCTGTGTAAATTCCGCGCATTGCGCCGCCTTCCAAAACAAGTCCTGTTTTCATCGTTCTGTCTCACCTTTCTGTTGTCCAATAACTCCTGATACTGTCATATGCCTCACGAAAACTGATCTGGTTTCGTAAGGCCAGTTCTTCCACACTTTCATATTCCGGATAACATCTTACCTGTCCGTCCGGCAGGGTACATATTTTGGCTTTTGCCTGTCCAAGAGGTGTTTTAAATGTGCTGATTTCTCTTTTCAGGATCGTACGCTGCATTTCTACTCTGCGGATGCCGATTGTTGTCGTCTCTGCAAAAATCAGGTTTTCCAGATTTTCCCTGTCCTCTTCTTTACAGATTACCGTCAGTGTATATGCAGGTCTGTTTTTCTTTGTATAGATTGGCATATAATGTGCTTCTCTTGCCCCGTTTTCCATAAGAAGTCTCTGCACATGTCCCATGATCTCGCCACTACAGTCATCGATATCCGTCTCCAGTTTCCAGATTGTATCTGCCACTTTTTCCGCTGCCGGTTCTGTCTGGATCAGCATTGCCCGGAGGATTCCCGGACAACGATATTCTCTTTTGCCTGCGCCGAGTCCGGTCTTTATGATGGTGAAATCTTCCGGCAATTTCTCATCTGTTCGAAAAGCCGCCACAACAGCCGCTCCCGTCGGTGTCACCAGTTCCCCCTGTATGTCGGTAATTTTTAATTTCAGATGATGATCCTCTGCAATGTGCGCAACTGCCGGTACCGGTACCGGAATCTGTCCGTGCTGACAACGGATAAAACCAGTTCCTTCATATAAAATCGGCACAATTACTTCGCTAATGTCCAGATTATCCATGCAGACTGCAATCGCAGCAATATCCACAATGGAATCAATTGCTCCAACTTCATGAAAATGAACTTTCTCTACCGGTACTCCATGCGCCTTTGATTCTGCATGTGCAAGAACCTCAAACACTTGCAACGCCATTTTCTTTGCTCTGTCTGTCATCGCTGAGCCCTGAATGATTTCTGTAATTTCTTTCATCCCACGATGTTCGTGCGGATAAGAATGTTCATGGCTATGCTCATGATGATGGTGTTCCATATCATGCGTATGTTCATGACCATGCAGATACTCCATATCGTGGTCATGATTATCATGCTCCGGAATCACATTGAAATCACAGACGTCCAATCCCGATTTTTTTACTCTTGAAATTTCTGTGCGAAAGCCTCCGACCGGAAGACTGTGAAGTGCTTTTTTCAGCACTTCTCTGCTTACACCCAGATCAAGGAGCGCTGCCACTGTCATATCTCCGCTGATTCCCGAATAGCATTCTAAATATAATGTCTTACCCATATATTCACCTGTTTTATTTTGCGTTATATTCTCTGGATGCCAGACGGTTGATCTGTGTCGCAATGTATCCGGCACCATATCCATTGTCAATATTTACTACTGCAATCCCGTTTGCGCAGGAATTGATCATTGTCAGAAGTGCCGACAATCCGTTCATGCTTGCACCATATCCGACCGATGTCGGTACTGCGATCACCGGTTTATCCACAAGCCCGCCAAGCACGCTTGCAAGCGCCCCTTCCATACCGGCAACTGCAATCACACAGTTAGCATCCTGGATCACTTCCAGTCTGGAAAAGAGTCTGTGAATACCGCTGACTCCGATGTCAAAAACTCTGTCCACATGTGAGCCGAAATATTCAGCTGTCTGAGCCGCCTCCTCTGCCACCGCAATATCGGCTGTCCCTGCCGTACATATCGCAATCTTACCGATACGCTCTTTATCTTTTTTCTCTATTTTGATAATATGAGACAGCTCATCGTATTCTACATTCGGAAGAAGATTTTTTACAAGTTCATACTGATGCCTGGATGCTCTCGTTCCAAACACCTCTCCATTGTCTTCATACAGTTTCTGAAAAATATGCACAAAATGCTGATCTGCCTTCCCGCTGCAAAAGATCACTTCCGGAAATCCGTTTCTGATTTCTCTGTGCGAATCCAGCTTTGCATAATCATCCATCTCTTCGAACGGCTCTTTACGAAAATAATGTTCTGCTTCCTCGATAGAAAGTTCTCCATTCTTAAATCTTGTCAGTATTTCTCTGGTTTCCAACTTCGCACCTCCTAAAAGCAAGGGAGCATGCTGTACACATCCTCCCGACTGTTCTATATATGATACAAAATCATTCCGCCTTTTTTGTCATATCCGGTATCCCACATTTCTTTTAAAGAAAACCACTTGTATTCCCCATAAGAAACGGCTTTTACCAGAAGATCATCTTCTGTTTCCTCATATCCTGCCAGAATAAACCAATGCCAGATATAATCTTCAAGAGGACCCTTTTCGTTTTTATGTTTCAGCATCAGATACGGAATCGGACAGGCTGCATCTATCTGTACTTTTACTGCCTGAACAGCTTCCTCATATGTATGTGTCCCATGAAAGCCTTCCATCTGAAGCCGCGTATCGTTCATATCTTTCAGATATTCCCCGAAGCCCTCCATAAAAAGTTCCAGCGTATCGATCCCGTTTGGTCTCGGACAGAGATAGTGTTTCATAATATAGGCAAAATCATGATACTCATTCCAGCTTATCTCCTGAATCGGATGTGGATAAAGTTTTTTCATGTCATTTGTTCTCGCAAAATAAATACAGCTCTCACAAGCTGCAATTGCCCCGCATCCACCATCCCTCATAGTCACATCCGGAAAAAGATCCTGATTACCACCATAAGATTCTTCCACAAAAAAATATTCCAGTTCTTTTTTATGTAATACGGTCTGCTCCACCGTCCATTCCCCCAGTCAGTCTTCTCTCTTGTTTTCTGTCACAGATTGCTGCAACACCATTGTAAAAACCCATCTGTAACTATAGCATACTTTCCCATGAAATTAAATAAATTTTTCCAAAAGCCCCTGCCCCTTTTCTATATAGGTTTTCTTGACACCTGTCATACGCACATGCTATAATTTTTGCTATATTTTTTATGTTTTGGAGACTTATTATCAAAACATATCATTTATGAGGAGGGATAAAATGAAAAAATTTTACGCATGGTATCAGAAGCATATCACCGGTGCGATCTTTATCGGCCTGCTTCTCGGTATTCTGACCGGACTGTTTCTGGCCGACCGCTTTGCTCCGGTTCTGACCGTAACCAGTCTTCTTGGAGGCATTTACATGAATGCCCTGAACATGATGATCTTTCCACTTGTATTCTGTTCTGTTGTTATGGGTATCTGCAGCATCGGAAATATCCGTACGACCGGTAAGATCACCGGCTCCGCTATGGCGTTTTTCCTTTGCACAACAGCACTTGCAAGTCTTGTCGGACTGATTATTCCGCGACTGATTCATCTTGGCAAAGGTGTTTCCTTTGAAATGGCAACATCGGATATTGCCGCTACGGATATGAGCAATATTCTGGACACTGTCAAAAACCTGATCCCGTCCAATCCGGTAAGTGCTTTTGCACAGGGAAATATGCTCCAGGTTCTTGTTTTTGCAGTAATCATCGGATTCACCCTGATCTCTGTCGGTGAAAAAGGAAAGGCACTTCTGAATGTGATTGATTCCCTCAATGAAGTCTGTTTAAAGATCATCAGCACGATCATGTACTTCACACCGATCGGTGTTTTCTGTACGATTGTTCCTGTTGTTGAGGCAAATGGTACTGAGACGATCATCTCACTGGCAACCCAGCTGATCATCCTGTATCTTGCATTCTTTATCTTTGCTTTTGTAGTATACGGACTTGCAGTAAAAGTAATCGGCAAAGAAAGCCCGGTCAAATTCTTCAGGGCCATTATGCCAGCTGCACTGAATGCTTTCGGAACATGTTCCAGTTCTGCTACAATTCCGATCAGTAAACAGTGTATGGAAGAAGGCATGGGTGTCTCCAACAAGATCACCAGTATTGCAATCCCTCTCGGTGCAACAGTAAACATGGATGCCGTATCCATCCTGATGTCCTTCATGATCATGTTCTTCGCTAACGCATGCGGAATCAACGTCAGCGTTTCCATGATGGTGATCGTACTTCTTGCAAATGTACTTCTCTCTGTCGGAACACCTGGCGTACCCGGAGGTGCAATCGCATCTTTCGCAGCGCTTGCAACTATGGCAGGACTTCCTGCAGGTGTTATGGGCGTTTACATCAGTATCAATACTCTCTGTGACATGGGTGCAACCTGTGTCAATG
>CAKROE010000123.1 GCA_934371915.1 uncultured Blautia sp.
CATCTTCTTCAAGAAGCTCTACTGTACCATATAACTGAGCAAAAACACCTCCACGGTCAATATCTCCTGCAAGAAGGACCGGAGCCTTTGCCATTTTTGCCATTCCCATATTGACGATATCTTCACTTTTCAGGTTGATCTCAGCCGGACTTCCAGCCCCTTCAATGACAATAATATCATTTTCTTCTGCCAGTTTATTGAATGCCTTCATAATATCCGGCACCAGTTTTTTCTTATATTTAAAATAGTCCCGGGCACTCATCGTCCCGAGAACTTCCCCGTTGACAATTACCTGCGAGCCTACATCATTGGTCGGTTTCAAAAGGATCGGGTTCATAAGGACCGATGGCTCTATTCCTGCCGCCTCTGCCTGCATGACCTGTGCCCTTCCCATCTCGAGACCTTCACTTGTAATAAATGAATTTAATGCCATATTCTGTGATTTAAACGGTGCTACCCGATATCCATCCTGATGAAAAATCCTGCACAGCCCCGCTGCAAGAAGACTTTTTCCTGCATTGGACATCGTGCCCTGTATCATAATCGTTTTTGCCATTTATGCTTCCTCCTGCATAGACTGGATAAGCTTTTCATTTTCTTCATGTGTACGAACAGCTACGCGATAATAGCCTTTCTTCAGACCGAAGTAATTGCTGCAGTCACGGATCAGAACCCCCCGCTCCACACATTTTTCAAACAGATCTTCCGGACCTTTAAAGAAAATATAATTTGCTTCAGACGGAAAAACTTCCATCCCGATTTCCTGCAATTTTTCTTTGAGATACTTCGCTTCTTCGAAAACCAGCTGTCGTCCGTTCTCAACATATTCGTTTTCTTTCAGTGCCGCGATTCCTGCTGCCTGCGCCATCACAGAAATATTCCATGGCTGTGTGGCCATCGTCATTTTTTCAAGTAATTCTGTATTTTCCGAAATACCGTAACCAAGACGGACACCTGCAATCGCATAACGTTTTGTAAATGCCTTCAGAAGAAAGAGATTGTGATATCTTGACAACTGTGCTTTCAGTGAATGCTTCTCCGGCTCTTTGATAAAATCAAGAAAACATTCATCTACAACAAGAAAAATCTCCATCTCCCTGCATACACGTAAAATTCGGAACAAAAGATCCCGATCTATGGAAATACCTGTAGGATTATTCGGATTACACAGAAAAACCATATCC
This sequence comes from uncultured Blautia sp., assembly GCA_934371915.1. Classification (GTDB taxonomy): domain Bacteria; phylum Bacillota; class Clostridia; order Lachnospirales; family Lachnospiraceae; genus Blautia_A. The sequence goes on from CAKROE010000123.1 coordinate 1,185, forward strand.
AGATCTTTGTGCAGCCAGTTCACAAAATCTTCCTGCAGTGCAAAACCATTCTCCTCTTTTAAAAGAACATGTTCAACTTCACAGTCTACACTCGCAAGTGCCTGTTCATACTCCGCAAATGTCGGTCCCGGCAGCAGTGCTTTCCCTGGTTTCAGTGCATGACACAGAGAAAATACAATTTCTGCCGCACCATTTCCACAGATGATATACTCCGGTTCTACCGCCTCGTATGCTGCAATTGCCTCTTTGAGCGGCTGATATCCTACCTGCGGATAATCTTTTATCTGTTCCAGACTGTCACGTATTGCCTGTTTCACACTTTCCGGAGTTCCTAGCGGATTGCAGTTTGCCGAAAAGTCCAGGCAGTTTTTGTAAGTATATATATTGCCTCCATGTACGTGTTTCGTCATTTCAGTTTCCTCCTGCCTGTTCCGGCATCAAAATATTAAGGTCAGACTCTGTATTCAGCTCCAGCACAGAATAAGTACGATTCTGATGAGCAGGAACAGAACGACTCCGGTAATTGCTGTCGCATACAAAAGCCGGTTTGCACGACGAATATCCTCCGGTTCAATCGGTCTGATCGGATCACCAATCGTAGGTTTTTCATATAATTTTCCAAAATAATATGCATTACCTGCAAGACGGACATCCAGAGCTCCCGCCATTACCGATTCTGTCTGCGCAGAATTCGGACTCGCATGATTGCGGCTGTCCCGCCTGAAAATTTTCCACGCATTTTTTCCGTCAAAACCAACGATGTAAGATGCAAGAACCATCAGTGCACCGGATATCCTTGCCGGAAGATAGTTCGCTGCATCGTCAAGCTTTGCCGCACATCGTCCGAAATAGAGATAACGGTCATTTTTGTAGCCAAGCATGGAATCCATTGTATTGATTCCCTTATAAAGAAACATCAGAGGTGCACCGCCGATCGCCATATAAAGCATCGGTGCGATGACACCATCCGAAGCGTTTTCTGCCACGGTCTCAACAGCTGCCTTTGTCACGCCTTCTTCCGTAAGTGCCGCTGTATCACGCCCTACGATCATGGATACCGCCTTACGTGATTCTTCCAGCGTTCCGTGTTTCAGGCAGTCATAAACCCGCATGCTTTCGTCTTTTAAGGATCTGGTTGCCAGAAGCTGGTAACACCAGAAACTTTCCAGAATCAATGCAAGCCACGGAATCCTCGGATACAGCGTATAAAGAATCACTCCCGGAATCCCGAGTGAAAGAATACAGACGATCAGAACTTCGATCAGTCCGCCGGTCAGTTCCCCGGAGCTTGTTTTCGGTAAAATCTTTCGAATTCTTTTTTCAAGGAAAGAGATCAGATTGCCGATCAGGCAGACCGGGTGGTACAGCCATCTCGGGTCTCCGAATATCAGATCAAGTATAAATCCTGCTGCCAGCGCTATGGTGTGGTATATCAAGTGTTTCTCCCTTCCCGATGTTTATATACAAAACATCTCTGCTCTTTTTCATTTATTCATAACTGTTCAGTACTCTCACAGTTACGTTTGTTCTTTATCCGGCATCCTGACAGCCGTACCGGCTGCACTTACGAAGAAAAGCCTCCGGCACCTTCGGATTGCCATAAAAATACAGGTGCGGAAATCCCGCCATCATGGTATCCGTACCATGAATGCAATTCCATTTCCTGTGGCTCGCCGGTTTTTTCGCATCAAAATCGTCCCCGCAGTTTTCAGAATCGAAATAATGAAATTCATGTGCAGGTATTCCACCCATGTCATTCATTCCAAAAACTTCTTTCTTCTGTGTCAGGGTCACGTAACCAAAACGGTTCAGTCTCTGCGTACGATAAGCTCTGCCGGAAATCACACCCGCCATATGATAGCTATTGCCATCCATGGCCTCCATCTCATCATGAAGATACATAAAGCCACCGCATTCTGCCAGACACGGCATTCCATCATTCAATGCACGGCGTACATCCTCCCGCATGCTCACATTCGCTTCTAATTCCCTGGCATTAAGTTCCGGATAACCACCGCCCAAAATCAGCCCTTTAAGGTTCGCCGGAAGATGTGCATCACGCACAGGTGAAAAAGATACCAGTTCCGCTCCCATTTTTTTGAGAAGCCGGAAATTATCTTTATAGTAAAAACAAAATGCCTCATCTTCAGCGACACCGATCCGTATCGGTCTTTCGGAATGAAACGAAATCTGCGGCTCTGCCGCCTGAACTTCCGATGCATCTGCGGCAAGCTTTAGTATTTCATCAATCTCCAGTGTATCTTCCAGTATTTTTGCAAGTTTCTGTAATCTTTCACGAAGCTGCGGAATCTCGTCCGGAAGTACCAGACCAAGATGTCTGCTCTCGACCACACAGTCTTCTACTTTCGGAACATATCCCAAAACTGAAAGCCCGGTCTCTTTTTCCAGAAGCTCTTTCATTCTCGGATAAAGCATCGGAGACATCTGATTCAGGATCACACCTTTAATATGACTGTCCTTTTTGTATTCGGCAAAACCTTTAATATAAGCCGCAAGTGACACGCTCATTCCCTTGCTGTTTACAATCAGAATAACCGGTGTATCGGTAACCGAAGCGAGATCATAAGCGCTTGCCTGTGTTGTCGTTCCTGCAACCCCGTCATAATACCCCATGACACCTTCCATCACCGCGATCTCACAGTTTGCGGCATTTTCTGAAAGAAGATACCGCGTAACTTCCGGAGATGTAAAAAATGTATCCAGATTTGCAGATTTCGCCCCGATCACACGGCTGTGAAACATTGGATCAATATAATCCGGACCACATTTAAAAGAGGCCACCGTAAGGTTTCTGTTTACCAGTGCCTGCAAAAGCCCGCAGGTTAGCAGCGTTTTTCCGCTTCCGCTCGCTCCTGCTGCCAGAAGGATTCTGGGAATTTTCATAAGGTCATCTCCTTTTTGTGTGCCTGTATGGTAATGATATAGATTGGATTTTCTCCCATCATCATATGGTATCTGCCGATATTTTTTGCTCTTGACACGGCAAGCTGAGCCACTTCAGATTCCCATTCCTTATCTGCACCAGATTCCTCAAGTTTTCGTATACAGGAAATCGCCTCTGAAACCGTTTCCAGTGTAATACAGTTGATCACGATCCGCACTTCCGGATTTTTAGTAAGTAACAGATCTATAATCTTGTCAAGATTTCCTGATGAGCCTCCGATAAATGCATGCGTCGGTGCCGGAAGGTCTTCCATAGCCTCCGGTGCGGTTCCCGCTATGATCTGCATATGATCCAGCGCAAATTTCTCTTTATTGGCCTTCAGAAGATTAAGTGCATCTTCTTTCTTTTCGATTGCATAAACCTGTCCCTGTGAAGCTCTCAGCGCCATTTCTACCGATACGGAACCTGTGCCCGCGCCGATATCGTAACATACAGAATTTTCATCTAATTTCAGTTTTGTCAGTGATACACTTCGCACTTCACCCTTTGTCATAGGTGCTTTGCCACGCAGAAAGGCCTCGTCCGGCATTCCATGTGTTGCCGGAAGTGGTTCTGCCTCCGGATTATATGCACAGACTACACTGAGCGGATCTGCCTTGTAATCCACCAGTTCACGCGCCGTTTTGGCAAAAATCTTTTCATCAGGATAAGAAAGTCTTTCTCCGACAAACAGAACGACATCGCCCATACCGTATCCTGCCAGTTTCTTCGCCAGTTCTGCCACACCATCTGCCGTTCCGAGGATTGCAAAAACCTTTTCAGAAGAACGAATAAACGAAACAAGATTACAATGTTTTCCATGTGCACTGACGATCTTCGCATCGTCCCAGGAAAGTCCGATTTTTGACATAAAATACACAACAGATGAAATTCCGCAGATGATCTCCGGCTGTATGGAAACCTCTCCAAATAATTCCATAAGTTTTCTGGCACCGCTGTAAAAACCAACATCCCCGGAAAGAGCAACCACAACGCTGCTGTATTCCGGATGATTTTGGATATAATCTACAATTTCCCTACTTCTGTATTCATAAAAAACTTCCTGTCCCGGAAGTGCCACTGCATCTGCAATCCGTCTGGCACCAACGATGAGATCCGCCTTTTCTACAGCTCTTTTTCCCTGTATGGTAAGCGTATCCTCACTGCCCATACCAATTCCGAGAAGTGTAATATGTGTTTTTCCCTCACAGGAAAAATATTTTGCAAGCATTCTTTTACACTCGGTAAGAGAAATACCTTCCTCCTGCACCGGTCTTCCTATAATCACCGGAATTGCACCGCACGCAAACGCTGCATCGATTTTTTCCTGAAAACCGCCTGCTTTGCCGGAATCTTTCGTAACAAGATACTGACATTCATACTGCCGGATCGTCGCCTCATTCATTTCCTTTGAAAACGGCCCCTGCATGGCAATCAGATGTTTCCCTTCAAAGCCAAGCTTCTGAC
>CAKROE010000124.1 GCA_934371915.1 uncultured Blautia sp.
CTTCTGGGATACACGACGCGTGAGAGACTGAATACCTTTGTTCATGATATTATCGAAAACAGTCTTGAAAAAGATCATATAGAGATGTCTTCGGAGATTTATGAGGCACTTATGGATCTTCGGGGAATTATGTTTCAGAATGTATATACACATCCTGGAGCAAAAGAAGAAGAATTAAAAGCAATCAAAATGCTGAAAAAGCTTTATGTATATTATACAGAAAATCCGGAAGAGATGTCTGAGGAATACCGTCTCCTGATGAAGAGAGGAGAACCGAAGGCACAGGTGGTGTGCGATTATCTGTCAGGTATGACGGATCAGTATTCCATGGCAAAATTCCGGAAGATCTTCATACCAAAGTCCTGGGAGGTCTATTAAATGGCAGAGGAGGATGAGTATGCGTTATTCAGACGATATCATTGAAGAAGTGCGACAGAAAAATGATATTGTAGATGTGGTATCGCAATACGTCAGGCTGACAAGAAGGGGCAGTACATATTTTGGACTCTGTCCGTTTCATAATGAAAAAACTCCTTCGTTTTCTGTGACACCGGGCAAACAGATGTATTACTGTTTCGGATGTGGCGCAGGAGGAAATGTATACAATTTTATTATGGAATACGAGAATTATACGTTCGGTGAAGCACTGAAACATCTGGCAGACAGAGCCGGGGTAGAGCTTCCGAAGATCGAGTATTCCAGAGAAGTCAGAGAGAAAGCAGAGCAAAGAGCGGAACTGCTTGAAATCAATAAGCAGGCTGCACAGTATTACTATTATCAGCTTCGTACCGAAGGCGGAAAGACCGGTTATCAGTATCTTTCCGGCAGAGGGCTGAGCGAAGAAACGATGCGTAAGTTTGGACTTGGTTATTCTGATAAGTTTGGCGGCGGACTTTACACATTCCTGAAATCGAAGGGATACAGTGATGAGAGACTCCGGGAATCCGGACTTTTTAATGTTGATGAACGCCATGGAATGTACGACAAGTTCTGGAATCGTGTGATTTTTCCGATCATGGATGTGAATAACCGCGTGATTGGTTTTGGCGGACGGGTGATGGGTGACGGCAAACCGAAATACCTGAACTCACCGGAAACCAAAATCTTTGATAAGAGCCGGAATCTTTACGGACTGAATATTGCAAGGACAACGAGGAAAAAGTATCTGATCCTCTGTGAAGGCTACATGGATGTGATCTCCATGCATCAGGCAGGATTTACGAATGCGGTGGCATCACTTGGAACGGCATTAACTTCCGGACATGCAAGCCTTCTGAAACGTTATACACAGGAAGTTCTTCTTCTGTATGACAGTGATGAGGCGGGAATACGGGCGGCTCTTCGAGGAATTCCGATCCTTCGGGATGCCGGAGTCAATTCGAGAGTCGTGAACCTAAAGCCATATAAAGATCCGGATGAATTTATCAAAAACATGGGAGCAGAAGCTTTCGAAGAACGCCTCGGACAGGCATCTGACAGTTTTATGTTCCGTGTGAGTATTGCAGAATCGGAATTTTCGATGGATGAGCCGCAGGGACAGAATCGTTTCTTCGAACGGTGTGCAGAGCTGCTGCTCGAATTAAAAGATGAACTGGAACGTAACCTCTATATTGAGGCAATCGTTAAGAAATACAGGGGACAGTATGGTGTCAGTGTCGAGGATTTAAGAAAAAGGGTCAATACACTGGCATTGAAGGGAACCCCGGCGGAAAACAGAGCACAGCCAAAAACCAGTGGCGGACAGAATAAGAAGAAAAAAGAATCCGCTTCGGATCAGGCACAGAAACTGATGTTGACATGGCTGGTTACTTATCCGGGAATTTTTGATAAAGTGGCACAGTATCTGAATGCAGAGGATTTTATCGTTCCACTGTATAAGGAAGTGGCACAGATGTTGTTTCGTCAGAAAGAGGAAGAAGGACAGGTCAATCCTGCCAAGCTTCTGAACAGCTTTACGGACAGTGAAGAGCAGCGGGAAGTCGCATCACTTTTTAATGCGACGATCCATCTGGAGACACAGCAGGAACAGGATCGGGCTTTTGCAGATACGCTTCTTCGTATCAAGGCAGAAAGCCTTGCAGAAAAAAATCGCAATCTGGATCCGACAGATATGGCGGGACTGCAGCAGATCCTCAAAGAGAAAAAAGAATTGGAAGAACTTGGACGAAAACGTCAGGAACTGCATATTTCTTTTGAATAAGGTTAAAATATAAACACTATATGGAGGGAATGAGCACCTATGGAAATGAATATGGGCAAATTCAGCGAGAAACTGGTAGAACTTCTGGAGCTTGCAAAAAAGAAGAAAAATGTACTGGAATATCAGGAAATCAGCGATTTCTTTAAAGACCAGCCGCTGGAAGTCGAGCAGATGGAAAAGGTTCTGGATTTTCTGGAAGCCAGTGGAGTGGATGTGCTTCGTATTTCAGGAAATGATGAAGAACTGATACTTGATGTAGATGACGATGCCGACATCGAAAAGATGGATGACGAAGAAGAAATTGAACTTGACAAGATCGACCTTTCTGTTCCGGAAGGTGTCAGCATTGAAGACCCGGTTCGTATGTATCTGAAAGAGATCGGTAAGGTCAGCCTTCTTACAGCAGACGAAGAAATTGAGCTTGCAAAACGTATGGAACAGGGTGATGAGGAGGCGAAGAAACGTCTGGCAGAGGCCAACCTCCGTCTGGTAGTCAGCATTGCCAAAAGATACGTAGGACGTGGTATGCTGTTCCTGGATCTGATTCAGGAAGGTAACCTTGGTCTGATCAAAGCTGTTGAGAAATTTGATTATCGTAAAGGTTACAAATTCAGTACCTATGCGACATGGTGGATCCGTCAGGCAATCACAAGAGCAATCGCCGATCAGGCGAGAACCATCCGTATTCCGGTTCATATGGTAGAGACGATCAACAAACTGATTCGTGTTTCCCGTCAGTTACTGCAGGAACTCGGACGTGAACCTACTCCGGAAGAAATCGCAGAAGAAATGAAGATGCCGGTAGAGCGTGTGCGTGAGATCCTCAAGATCTCCCAGGAACCGGTATCTCTGGAAACACCTATCGGAGAAGAGGAAGACAGCCATCTTGGAGATTTCATTCAGGATGATAATGTACCGGTACCGGCAGATGCAGCTGCATTTACACTTCTGAAAGAGCAGCTGATCGAGGTACTTGGTACACTGACTGAGAGAGAACAGAAAGTACTGCGCCTTCGTTTTGGATTGGACGACGGACGTGCACGTACACTGGAAGAAGTTGGAAAAGAATTTAACGTTACAAGAGAACGTATCCGTCAGATTGAGGCGAAAGCACTCCGTAAACTCCGTCATCCGAGCCGCAGCCGTAAACTGAAGGATTATCTGGATTGATGGCAGGTAAGGTGCAGCTGTCAGAGAGGCTGACAGCAATTGCGGAAATGGTAACAGAAGGAAACCGGCTGGTTGATGTGGGATGTGATCATGGATATCTGCCGGTGTACCTGATGCTTCAGCATAAGATTCCTAGAGCAATTGCCACAGATGTGGGCAAAGGTCCTCTGGCAAGAGCGCAGGAACACATCGCACAGTATCATATGGAAGCATACATAGAAACGAGATTGTGCAACGGTTTGTCTGAAATCCGGCCAGGTGAGGGAGACACCCTTGTGATCGCGGGAATGGGCGGACCACTGATGGAGCGAATCTTAAGTGCAGGCAGACATGCACTGCCGGGATTTCAGGAGCTGATTCTGCAGCCGCAGTCGGATATTCCCCACTTCAGACGTTTTGTTATGCAGAACGGTTATCAGATCGTTCAGGAAGAGATGATTCTCGAAGACGGCAAGTTTTATCCGATCATGAAAGTGGTTCAGCATGAAGGAGAACAGCCTGCTGTATGGAGTCGAGAAGAGGAAATGTTTGGACGCCTGCTTCTTGAGAGAAAACATCCGGTACTTAAATTATATCTGGAGCGTGAACTCCGCATTCGAAGTGAGATTTCGGCACAGCTGGAGTCGGCTTCCGGTGATGTAGCGAAGAAGCGCAGAATGGAAGTAGAGGAGGAAAAGCAGTTGATTTTGACTGCTTTAAAACGATATGAAAGTTAAAGAACTGACCGGCTGGCTGGATGGCAGATACCCGTCATCCGCAGCAGAGCACTGGGATAATGTAGGACTTCTGGTCGGAGATGATGAAGAAGAGGTCAGTCATGTATTTCTGGCGCTTGACCTTACGGAGTCGACACTTGCGCAGGCAATAGATGCCGGAGCGGATATGATCATTACTCATCATCCGATGATCTTTGAAGGTCAGAAAAAAATTAATAATCATACATTTACAGGACGCAGGATTCTTTCCCTTATAAAGCATAATATTCAGTATTATGCAATGCATACGAATTATGATATCCTCGGAATGGCAGATCTTAGTGCAGATTATCTCCGGCTGACAGACAGAGAAGTTCTTTCCGTGACCGCAGAGACGCAGGATGGTAAGGATGGATTTGGCCGTGTAGGAGAGCTGCCTCGCAAGATGTCATTAAAAGAATGCGGAGAATTTGTCAAGAATGCATTGTCTTTAAATGATGTAAAGATTTACGGAGATCCGGATACACAGGTCGAAAAGGCTGCCATCTGTACCGGAAGCGGCAAGAGTATGATTTCGGATGTTCTTGCAAAGGGTGCGCAGGTTTATGTTACAGGAGATATTGATCATCATACAGGAATTGATGCGGTAGCACAGGGTCTGACTATCGTAGATGCCGGTCATTATGGTACAGAATATATTTTTATGAAAGCGATGGAGAAAGTTCTGAAAGAACAGTATCCGAATCTTCAGATCACATGTGCAAAGGTGCAGAGTCCGTATATGATATTATAATAAAATAAAAGATGCCGTGAACAGGAGGTCTGTTTTATGGATAAAAAGATGTTTAAGGTCGTGATCGCCGGAGAGACAAGGATGTATCCGGAAGGAACCACATACAGAGAAATTGTTGACGAGAGCGGTATACACACGGAGGCTCCGGTCATCCTCGTGATGGTAAACGGAAAACTCCGTGAACTTCAGAAGAGACTGAAATCAGACTGTACATTGGAATTTGTGACAACGAAAGACCATATCGGTTTTGAAACTTATAAGCGAAGTGTGTGTCTCGTGCTCCTGCGTGCAATATATGATGTGGCAGGCAGGGAAAACGTTGATAAAGTAATGATCCACTATTCAGTGGGAAATGGTTATTATTTTACAATGGAAGGAAAAGCAGCTCTTGATCAGGATTTTCTTGATAAAGTAAAGGCACAGATGCACAAACTGGCGGACGAATGTACTCCGATCGGGAAACGTTCTGTCAATACAGATGAGGCAGTAGCACTTTTTCATAAGCATCGGATGTATGATAAGGAAAAATTGTTCCGGTTTCGCCGTGTCTCAAAGGTAAACATCTACAATATCGGTTACTATGACGATTATTTTTATGGCTATATGGCAGACCATGCAGGATATGTACAGTATTTTGACCTGAAACTGTATGATGAGGGATTTGTTCTGGAACTTCCGGAGAGGAAGAACCCTTCCGTGATCCCGCCGTTCCATCC
>CAKROE010000125.1 GCA_934371915.1 uncultured Blautia sp.
AGCGACTATAAGTAGATGCTCAAAACCTGCTGCTGCCGCGGGTTACAAACCCGCCCCCCAATTAGGCCGACAAATTGCAGTTTATCGAGTCTATTCTAATCTTTCCAGATGTTTTCCCAAGCATTATGGAATATATTTCCAGGGAAAGGATTCTTAAAACCTGGCAAGCCTTTACTCGGTCTGCCATCGTTTCCTTGCAAAAGCCCCAAATGGAGTTCTGCTGGTAGCGACAGGTTCAATGGTTTCTCGCGTTGAATTTTGTTGCAGTATCTATCACTAAGCGAATAGAGCAGCTTTATGAGTTGACTGCGAGACAAAATATAATAATCAGGATTGTTGTCTTCATCTAATGAAACAAAAACATAAGGTCCTTTCACCTCCCTGTTTAGTTCATCCAAGTTGATGCTCTGCCTAAGTGAAAAGCCGGTAGGAAAATCCTTTCCGCGTCTTGCTTTTACTTGTATAAGCGAAGATTGGTGCTGCCATGTGTTTTCATCACACTTAATACAGATAACATCAATAGCCTTGCAGTTTCTGACGGCAGCATTTACATTCATCGCCACCCATCCTTGTTTAATTAGTTCTGCAACGACAAGACTTTCTCCTATAGCACCTGTCATTTGAGAATCGTTTGTAATCATAGTTGTGACATTTTATTTGTGAGAACTTTCCAAAAGGACAAAGGGAGAAACACATTTTCCAAATGTGCAATTTCGAAGAACATAGGTGCGATTTCTTCAGGTTTATAACCAGCTATGCCACATGCGATAGGTGTTACATAGAACTTATAATTTTCATGAGCTCTTGCGAACAAATAAAAGCGTTTAACGGCATCTTGCATATTATCAAGTCCTTCCATCGTCGGAATGGCGTATGAAGAACCTTGTAATCCTTCTCCGTTTCCCCATACTGCACCAAAGTTATTCATGGCGAATCTGGCAGCACCACCTCCATGATAACCGTTAACGTTACTGCCAAATACAAAAATCTCGTTTTCACCCATATCTCTTATCCAAGACGGAGTGATTCTATTTTGGAATCTTGACAAACGATTTTCCGTAAGCCATTGCTGTTCCTCACTTGTATATTCTTTTGCTTTTTCCATTTTATGATATTTTTAAAATTCAAGTCTAAACCCAGAACTTTTAAGTTTGGCATAGTTCTCTTTGTTAAAAGTATATTTTATTGGAATACGTGAACCTTTGTTCTTGGGACGTTCACCATATTCTTCGAGTAATCCTAACTTAAGGATTTTATTGGCAAAGTTTCTCCTGTCAAATTTCACGTTAAGAATACTTTCGTATAGTTCTTGCAACTGAGGCATTGTGAATACATCGGGTAGTAATTCAAACCCAATAGGTTCAAAGTGAATTTTTTCTTTTAGTTTATGGACGGCATCCCTCAAAATTCGGTCATGATCAAAAGCTAATGTTGGTATTTCATTAAGTGCAAACCATCTTGCATCTTTTGCATCATCACCGCCAACGACGTTTGATTTTTTTATGATACCATAGTAAGCTATTGTTACTACACGCTCACGAGGGTCGCGATTGACATCACTATAGCAGCCCAACTGTTCCAGTACAGCTGCTGTAAGTGCAGTTTCTTCTTGCAACTCTCTTCGAGCACAAGTTTCTGTATCTTCATCAATATGCATAAAGCCTCCAGGGAACGCCCACCTACCCTTGAAAGGTTCTGCTTTTCGCTCAATCAATAAAAGCGATAGCCCTTCTTTTACATCATATCCGAAGATAACACAGTCTGTCGTTATTGACGGATGCGGATATTTATAGCAATACTGCTTTTCTTCATTCATTTTTACCATTCGATTTCCTTAATATCTATTTTGTTGGTTTCGCACATTTTTGTGAAACGGTAATATCCATTACTTGTTCCGAAAAGAAATGCCACTCTGTCTACAATTGTTAAGCTATCATCTGACGAGGGATAGTCTACCAAAGGCATTAGAGCATCTGTCGCAACGATAGCCTCTTCGTCTCGATAAATGTAATCGTATTTTCTTTTTACAAAACTGCAACTTCCATTTTCCTCCATAAAATAGAGTTCAAGATCAGAAGAACAGAAAATTTGTTTATAATACTTTAGATCTTTCATTTTATGCGTTATTTTTACGCAAAAGTAGGAATAATAATTTGAACTTCCAAATAATTGCGTAAATATTACGCAAAAAAATAAGTACGCATGCAATAGTAGTCTTTACTTCTATTATATGCGTGCTTTTTTGCAAGAAGGAAGATTGAAAGGATTAAAGATCATCCATAATCTGTTTTCTCAACTTTTCTTGGTTGGCGTTATCGAAGTAACTGAGCATTACATAGCAAGTCATGCTCTGATGGGTAATCTCTAATTGGATTTCGCCATTATCTCCATCAAAGATGCTATAGTATTTACATCTGTCCATACTTAACTCATGTTTTTGGGAGTTGTTATCATTAGCATAATCATTTTGGAATTTTTCCACACAATCTTTTGGCTCACCGTATTTTTCCGAGAGCATAGATTTGTAGTTCAAATAGCACCGTTCCAGGTCTCCCCATTTATCCATAGTAGGGAATATTACGGAAACTTTACAGATCATTCCGCTTTTATCAGCTACAGCACAAATGGTACAGTCTTTGTAACCGGCAAATTCACCTTTTAATAAAGATACACCATCTTGAACGCCAATAGGCATAAATCCTTTGGCCTTCAACTTGCTTGTGAATGTCTGAAGGGTACCCTCCATAGGAACACCCTTAAATTTCATGTGCTCTGTTTGTGCAGAGCAAACACCGACAATAAATGTCAGTAATAAAGTTAATAGAAAATGTTTCATAAATACTTGATTTAATATATTTGTCCTTGAATCTAAAATGCCTTGAATCCAAATAACTTTGTAAAGTATGGCATTTCTTTCTCTGCAAGATTATTCATGCGTTTTGCTATGTTATAACTAACTATTTTCATTACGATTCTTTTTTTGTAATTTGTCATCATCATACTGATACCTTATACAGCATTTATTGGGGCCATTATATTTACTATCAATAGCAAGGAGTCCTGTCGCTTTGAAATACAAACTTCCTTCTTTGGAGTAAAACACCTTATTATTTGGATGTACCTCAATGTATGGAGGATGATTAGGGTCATTGATACATTCTTCATAATAAAAATCTGGAGCTATCTCCAATAGGGTCGATGGCAAAGAAACATGATACATAGCTTCAAAAGCATCATATCCTATTTTCTCGACACCTTCTGGTATCTCTATCTCGTCTGTCCATATCAATCCCCGAAGAGATTTATTACCTATGTACTTAACACTACGAGGTATTTTTATACTGTCAAGAGAACACAAATCAAAACATCCGTCAGGTATACCTTCCAAGGAGTCCGATAGCCTTACACTTTCAAGTTCAGACATCAGAAAGGCGTTTTCCCCTAATGAAACCAACGAGTGAGGCAATTCTAATTTGCTTATGTCGGCTGCTACAAAAGACCATTTGCCTATACTTTTCAAACCATTATTCAGCTTTAATACGGACATTTTGTCATAACCACAGCAAGCCCCATTACCTATATGCTCCACAAATGGAAGAACTACAAGTTCTGTTGCTTCTGGAGCATGTACAAGTGTTTTATAATCGGCAGAATATACACAATCCCTATAAACAACAAAAGACTTTGCAATCTTGATATTAAGGTAAAGCTTAATAAGAACGAATAGTCTTATTGCATCCCCACAAACAAATTGTGAAAGATACTCTTCGTATGTACAAGATTTGCCATTTTTATATAGTATATCCCCGACAAACAATTCATCGAAAGATATTTGTTTGTATTTAGTGTAGTCGAAATCATGTGCGAATTCAGAAAACGTATTTGCAGATACATTTCCTGTCAAGACAATACACGAAGGGTAATTGTTTCTACGTTCCCATTCGTGCAGAGGTTCAGAGCCTATCACATACAAAGACTTGTTCATTTGTTCTCGTTTTAAAACCTGTTTATCTGAATCGAATCATTCACTTTGTCACAATTCATGAATATGAGTTGAATACTGATGACCGATAAATATCTCCATGAGCTTATCCGACAATGGTTGTGAGACACGCTCATCTGGCAGATACTTGCCTTCAACAGTTCTTTGAGCAAATTCAGCTCACTATTGTCTATAATGACAGGACCAACTACATTAGACAAGACGTAGACAGTACAGTCATCCACTTGATGAAGTTCGTCAATGTCTTCAAGGAATGGCACCGATTGTTCGCCAATAGCGATTGTTTTCATTAGATACATGAATGACTGGAAGCCATCATTATAGAGGAACACCACTTTGTCACCTTTGCTTGGCAAGTCAATTTCCCAAGGAGGGAAACCGCCCCAACGGAAATACGTATATCCTTTTTGCCACAGTTCATCTGACAGCAGTTCCCATTTGGCTTCTTCCGTGATGACCACCATTCTCAACCTGTTGTCTTGTTGCTCCGGTTCTTCCTGAGCTCCTTTATTTTTGTTCCGTATAATATACTCTTAGTTTATTGCAAAGCTAAATATCTAACTTTAAAGATAGATGTTTTTATTCTTCCTTATAAGAAATGAGTTAGAAAAATCGAATTGGAAGTAAAGAGCCAACTAGTAAGTGCAATATTACACACAAAATTTGAAAACTCCTCTTTAGGTGTTGAGAAATTGAGTTTTTCTCTTGGTCTTGTATTGATATTTCGCAAAATATCATATTCAACGACTATGGAAATTTGCTACCGCTGAATAGTTACGAAAACGTTTTAAGAAGACGAGTGTGTAACCTTATTGCAGCTGCACACTCGCATACGTAATCCCTTAATGGGATGAGAGCATTAGACAAACGAGGAAGTTCCGATGCAATATTTCGTCATTATGTGACGAGGTCCACTGCTTACGACGGCTGATCCAAAAATTGAACGTAAAATCCCTGCGCTTATTGCAGACTTCTGCACGTACTATGCGCCCCATGCCAACCACAGTGTCATCTATTACTATGATGCCACCGCTCTTGGCTCAAACTATGCCGTGAACGACCAAGACTTTCATTGGGTAGTTGTGCATGAGTTTGAACGCCACGGCTGGAGTGTGCAAGATGTGTATCTTGGCAACCCCATGCGCCATGATGAAAAATACTTGCTCATCAATCAAGGTTTTTTCAGGCAAGCAACGCTTGATGCCTTACTTCAACCGTCAAATGTTGTGCAAATGAGAACAAAGTCAAACTTGTTTGAACTTTGTCGAGTGCAGCCAACATTCGTAAAACAATGACGATCTTATTCTTGCCATTCAATCGGCAGGTGTGGAACGCGGTCGCAATGGCTTTCGCAAAAACAAGTCCACAGAGAAAAATCCCGAATCAGAGGAGGACTTGTTGGAGCATCGCACCGATGGCACTGATGCTTT
>CAKROE010000126.1 GCA_934371915.1 uncultured Blautia sp.
TATGCCACTTGTACTTCACGGTGGTACAGGTATCCCGGCAGATATGATCAAGAAAGCAATCGATCTTGGTGTATCTAAAATCAACGTTAATACAGAGTGCCAGCTTTCCTTCGCAGCAGCTACACGTAAATACATCGAAGAAGGCAAAGATCAGCAGGGCAAAGGATTTGACCCACGTAAACTTCTTGCTCCTGGAACAGAAGCAATCAAAGCTACTGTTAAAGAAAAAATGGAACTTTTCGGTTCTGTTGGAAAAGCCTGAGAATTGCATAATATCCATTAAGGACAACCATAAGGAATCGGTGTTTTGGCATCGGTTCCTTTTTGTTAGGATAGCACTATGATGAAGAATATAGAAGAAAACAAAAACAATAAAATAATACGGATGACAGATATGGGTGAAACAGTCGTCATGAATTTCTCCGGAATTTATAAAGACCAGAACTTTTATAAAGATCATTCAGATGAAAAAATATTCTGGACAGAATTAAATCATCTTTCAGGATGTAACTGTTACTGTGATGCAGAGGCATCGGAGCAGATACGAAGAGAAATTCAAAAATATACGGGAAACGGAATCCATTTTATAGATTCGGGAAATTATCATTATATGACACGCCTGTGGCTGGAAAAACTACAAGTACCGTTTAGATTACTTGTTTTTGATAATCATACAGATATGCAGCCACCGGCATTCGGAGGGCTTTTGTCCTGTGGCGGATGGATTGCGGCATCACTGGAGGAACTTCCACTTCTGCAGGAAGTGATTCTTGTCGGTCCGGATGAAGAGGCTTATGCACAGGTTGATCCGGATTTGCAGCAAAAAGTCCGTTTTTTATCCCGTGAGAAATTAAGTATGATGGCAGCAGAAGAGAAAGAGAGTTTTTTTAAAAATCTGGATACAGATCTGCCATTGTACATTTCAGTGGATAAGGATATTCTTTGTAAAGAAGATGCTTCAACGACATGGAGTCAGGGAGATATGCATCTTTCAGAACTTATGAGTTTCATTGAAGTAATATTGGAACAGCAGGATGCAGTCGGAATAGATGTCTGCGGTGAGTGTGATCCGGATTCCTGCAGTGAGGATTTTCTGAATGATCATGCGAATGAAGCTATTTTGAAGCTGTGGAAGAAAATGCGAAAAACATCTGAAAGGATGGGCATGGAATGAAAAATGAACTTTTTACGATCGGACCACTGACGGTTTATGGATATGGATTTATGATTGCGACAGGTGTGCTGGCAGCGTGGATCGTTACAGAATACAGAGCAAAAAAGCAAAAGCTGGACAGTGAGCATGTGTTTTCACTTGTTCTCTGGTGTCTGGTGGGTGGTCTGCTCTGTGCCAAGATTCTGTTCTGGATCACGGAATGGAAAAGCATTGCAGAAGATCCGGGATTTTTGACTGACACGCTGGCGGATGGCTTTGTGGTATATGGCGGAATTATCGGAGGTATCCTGGCGGGATGGATGTACTGTCGGATCAAAAAAGCATATTTCTGGAAATATTTTGACCTTGTGATGCCGTCCGTAGCACTGGCTCAGGGATTCGGAAGAATCGGATGTTTTCTTGCAGGATGCTGCTATGGAAGAGAGACGGATCATATTTGGTCTGTTACTTTTCAGAATTCAGATTTTGCACCGAATCATGTGGCACTGGTTCCGACACAGATTTATTCGAGTGTTCTTGATTTCCTGCATTTCGGTATTTTGCTGTATCTTGCAAAACGCAAAAAAGCAGATGGACAGGTGGCTGCTTTTTATCTGATCTTCTACAGTATCGGCAGATTTGTGCTGGAATTTTTCCGCGGAGATCTGATTCGTGGAAGTGTGGGAAATTTATCGACTTCGCAATTTATCAGCCTGTTTATTCTGGCAGCCGGAATTGTGATTCTGATTATGCGGACAAAAAAGAAAAATGCATAAAGTTTCAGCGGAGTCATAAAGAGAAAATTCTATCATAGGCTGTAGGGAAAGAGCAGAAGAACCGGAGCAGAGAAGATGAGCGTACCGGCACAGGATCAGCAATATGAAAATTTTATCATCCGTTATAAGCAGAATATACAGGGAATACCGGAATATCAGCCAGACGAGACATTTCATATTATAAATGATCTGTTTGGTGTGTTGTATGTACCGATGCGGGAAATTCCCGAACTGGAGTTAAACAGTTATTCCTATTCTTCTATTCCGAGATGTTATACATATATGGATAACGGCGCGTTGAGCGCATCAGGAGTGACAAGACTTCATGGGCATCCATATCTGAAACTTAAGGGAAGTGGAACATTGGTAGCAATAATTGATTCCGGAATAGATTATCTGCATCAGGCATTTCACAGAGGAATGCGCAGCAAGATTTTAAGCATCTGGGATCAGGAACTCGAAGGAGGAATGACAGAGAGAATTCCGTTTGGCAGGGAATTTGGCAGAGCAGAAATAGAACAGGCGTTATCTGCAGAAAATCCGTGGGAAGTGGTTCCGTCGATGGACAAAAGCGGACATGGGACGGAGGCAGCAGCTACGGCTGCCGGCTACAGTATTGAAAAAGAAGGATTTTCCGGGGCGGCTCCGGAAGCGGAACTTGTGGTTGTCAAGCTGAAACAGGCAAAGCGGTATCTGCGTGATTTTTACCTTCTTCCGCAGGATACGGATATTTATCAGGAAGATGACATTATGCTTGCAATTGCTTATGTCCTGCGAGTGGCGGCAGAAAATCAGAAACCGCTGTCAATCTGTATCGGACTTGGCAGCAGTATGGGCGCACATCAGGGCGAGGGGCCACTGAATGAATATATCAACAGCATTGCGGCATTCAGTCAGAATGCTGTTTCAGTACCGATCGGAAACGAAGGCACGGCAAGGCATCATTATATGAAGACATTGACCGCAGCAAATATGAGAGACACGATAGAACTGCGTGTGGGAGAAAAGGAGAGTACCAGAGGATTTATGTTGGAATTCTGGGGCGACTCTCCTAATTTTTATTCTATGACGGTCCAGTCACCGACGGGTGAACAGCTATCGGTCAGCACGTCGCTGAAGAACAGTACACAGGAACTGTCTTTTGTGTTTGTTGAGACAAAGGTGCTGGTGAATTATGTGCCGATTGAGCGGCGTACGGGAAATACACTGATTTTTATCCGTTTTCTGCATCCTGCGGCCGGTATATGGAAATTTCTGATGGAAGAGCGGATTCCGGGGGAAAGCCGTTTCCACATGTGGTTACCGGTACGTGGAATGATCTCGGATGATACATATTTCCTGGAACCTTCACCGGAATATACAATCACATCGCCCGGGGATGCGGCAGATGTGATGACAGTTACAGCATACCAGTACCGGGACAACAGTCTGTATGTGCAGGCAAGTCACGGATATAACACAGAAAATGTAGTAAAACCGGATTTTGCAGCACCGGGAGTGGATATTCTGACGGCTTCAGTCGGAGCCGGTGCAGAATTTGCGCCTGCGACAGGAACCAGTCTCGCGGCGGCCCAGACAGCGGGAATTGCAGCGCTGTTATTTGAATGGTCCCTGATAAGGGAAAACGAACCCTATTTTACCGGAAACAGCGTAAAAAACTATCTGAGCAGAGGTGCGGTCCGTGATCTGAATCTGATCTACCCGAACCCGGAATGGGGTTATGGAAGACTGGACTTGTACCATACCTTTGAGCTGCTGACGTGAGAAAATGAGAGACATGGATTTAATGAAATTTACATAGATAAATCGTTTCATATCGTGTACAATGAGGAGTAGGAAACTATATAATGACAAATGAGGAGGAATTAAACTTATGGAGCTTTCAACTTTGGTAAAAATGTCAAACACTTACGGAAGTAATCCGGCTTATGTGCTGGCAGGCGGTGGTAACACATCCGTCAAAAACGATACTACACTTTATGTAAAAGGTTCCGGCACACAGCTTGCCACAATTAAGGCAGAAGGATTTGTCAAAATGGACAGAGCACGCCTGAATGAAATCATGAAGACGGAATATCCGAAAAACGATATCGAACGTGAAGCTGCATATCTTGCAGATGTAATGGCAGCTGTAACAGACGAGGACAAAACAAAACGTCCGAGCGTAGAAGCACTGCTTCACAATTTATTTGCATATACTTATGTACTGCATGTTCATCCGACCCTTGTCAATGGACTGACCTGTGGAAAAGGTGCGCAGGCACTTTGCGAAGAACTTCTTGGTGAGGAGGTTCTCTGGATCGACATCTGTAAACCGGGCTATACACTTGCACGTCTTTGCTTCGAAAAGATGAATGCATATAAAGAAAAATACGGAAAAGATGTGCAGGTGCTTCTGCTGCAGAACCACGGAATTTTTGTGGCTGCAAATACAGTAGAAGAAATTGGAATATTATTTGACGGTGTGATCAGCAAATTAGAAACACAGGTAAAAAGAACCGCTGATGTAAGCAATGCCGTTACACCGGAAAAAGAGCAGGCAGCACAGAAGCTTTCTCAGTTACTCGGACATGCGGTAGAAGTTGTACCGGCAGCGGAAGCTGACAATTTTGTAAAAGATAAAAAAGCTGCTGCACCGCTTCTGAAACCGTTCACACCGGATCACATTGTGTATTGTGGACCATATCCGTTATTGGTAGAAAATATTGATCAGGCAAAAGAAGCACTGGACGTATTTATGAAAGAAAATGACAAAGAGCCACGCCTGATCCTTGTACAGGGCATCGGTGCATTTATCATGGAAGATGATAAGGAAAAAGCAGCGAAGGCACAGCTTCTGGTCAAAGATGCCATCAAACTTGCCGTATATGCAGAAAGTTTTGGCGGTCCACTGCAGATGACAGATGAGATTACATATTTTATTACACACTGGGAAGCAGAAGCATACCGCAGTAAGAAATAATGATCTGAAAAAGCTCATAAGAGTGTTTCGAACAGACATTATAATATAAGCAGAAAAAAGTAAAGAATCATTCATAGTACGGATTATTTAAAGAAATCGTACTCATGAATGGTTCTTTTTTTCTGGAAAAATGTTTTACGTTGAAAAAAATCCTTGCTTTTTGGGAAAATATAGGTTAACATATCACTGTTACACCATGGTAGCATGGTAAAGCGAAAAAGAAAAGGATGCAGACATGAAGAAAAAGGCAGTAAGAGATAACGGAAAGATTCTATCAGGAATATGTTTTGCACTGATCATCGGATTCTGGTGCATAGCAACTTACGGGGGACTGATCAGCGATTTGTTTTTGCCAAGTCCTACAGAAGTAGTAAAGAAAATCATAGAGATGGCGAAAGACGGTTCGCTGTGGGCGAACTGCTGGGAATCTACAGCCAGAGTT
>CAKROE010000127.1 GCA_934371915.1 uncultured Blautia sp.
GGATGAGCCATGATATCCGGACTCCGATCAATGGAATCTGCGGCATGGTCAATATGGCAGACTATTACGCAGATGATATGGAGAAGCAGACGGAATACAGGATAAAGGTGAAAGAGGCATCCAATCTGTTGCTGGAACTTGTAAATGATGTTCTGGATATGAGTAAGCTGGAGTCAGGTGAAATCGTTCTGGAAGAGATTCCATTTAATCTGAGCAGTATTTACAGGGAAGTACTTGGTGTGATCGAGCAGATGGCGGCAGAACAGAATATCCGGATTGTGTGGGAGAAAAAAGAAATCACCCACCGCGATTTTATTGGAAGTCCGGGATATGTGAAACGTGTGATGATGAATATCCTGTCCAATGCGGTGAAATATAACAGAGAAAACGGACACATTTATATCAGCTGCATAGAAATCCCATCCGAACAGCCGGAAATGACGACAATGGAATTTGTATGTCGTGATACCGGAATCGGAATGACTGAGGAGTTCCAGAAATATGTGTTTGAACCATTTGCACAGGAACACACAGGAAGCCGCACAAAATTTGCAGGAACAGGACTGGGAATGGCGATTGCAAAGAATCTGGTCGAGGAAATGGGTGGAACTATTACCTTTGAAAGTGAAGAAGGCGCAGGAACTACATTTGTGATCCGGGTTCCGTTCCGGATTGATACAGACAGGGAAAGCAAAGTTAAAACCGGAGAAAAAACAGAAGTTTCCATCCGTGGGCTGCATATTCTTCTGGCAGAAGATAACGAGCTGAATATGGAAATCGCTGAATTTGTGCTTCAGAATGAAGGTGCCGATGTGACAAAAGCATGGAATGGTCAGGAAGCTGTTGAACTGTTCAGAAATAGTGAACCTGGTGAATTTGATGTCATTCTTATGGACATTATGATGCCGGTCATGAATGGTTATGAAGCTGCAAAGATGATCCGGTCTCTGGACAGAGAGGACGCTAAGGCAATACCGATCATTGCAATGACAGCAAATGCCTTCACGGAGGATAGAATAAGAGCAAAAGAAGCAGGAATGGATGAACATGTTGCTAAGCCTGTTGATGTGGAATTACTGATAAAAGTAATTCATAAATTGGTGGGGGATAAAAAATATGGACAAAAGACAAAAAATACTGATTGTAGATGATTCAAAATTTAACAGGGATATATTGAAGGAAATTCTCGGAGAAAAATATAATTACCTGGAAGCTGAAAATGGAAATCAGGCAATCCAGATGATAGGAGAAAATATTGGAATTGATCTGATGCTTTTGGATATCAATATGCCACAGATGAACGGATTTGAAGTCCTGAAAATAATGAAAGGAAGTCAGTGTATTGAAGAAACTCCTGTAATTATGATTTCTTCTGAAGAATCTGTTGATACTATGCGAGAAGCATATGAGATGGGAATCACAGACTATATCACACGGCCGTTTGACTCTGTGATTGTAAAGAAAAGGGTTCAGAACACACTGAGCCTTTATGCAAACCAAAATCATCTTGTCAATGTGGTTGTAGACCAGATTTATGAAAAAGAAGAAAATAATAATATTATGATCAGAATTCTTAGTAGTATTCTGGGATCCCGTAACAGTGAGAGCAGGGAACACATCCTGCATATTAAAACAGCAACGGAAATGATGCTGAGACAACTGATAAAAATAACGGACGTCTATCATCTGACAGAAGCAGATATTGCTTTGATCACAACTGCGTCTTCACTTCATGATATCGGTAAGATCTATATCCCGGAAGAAATACTGAATAAGCCAGGAAGACTGACGGATGAAGAATTTAAGATCATGAAAACTCATAGTGAGCTTGGAGCAGATATAATCCGGGATATGCATTTACCGCAGGAAAAGCCTCTGGTGCATACTGCATGGGAAATCTGCAGGTGGCATCATGAAAGATGGGATGGAAAGGGGTATCCGGATGGACTGAAAGGTGAAGAGATACCGATTTCTGCGCAGGTTGTATCGATTGCGGATGTTTATGATGCGCTTACCAGTGAAAGATGTTACAAGAAAGCATTCGATCATGATACAGCAATCAAAATGATCCTGGATGGACAGTGCGGCCAGTTTAATCCAATCCTTCTTAAGTGTTTGAAAGAGCTAAGCCCCCGGTTTTTCAAAATGTTCAGTAACGAGATGGATGATAGTAAACAGTATTATGAAGCACAGAGGCTCTCTAATGAAATTCTCAGTGAAAAATCTTTACCGCGCAAAAACTATTCGCAGCATGTCATCAAAGTCATGCAGGAAAAGATAGATTTCTTTAAGAAAAACAGTGGCAGGAATTCTGTTGATTACAATGCAGTTTCAGGTCAGCTGACTATAGTAAATGAAAATCAGCAGACACTATATCAGAGAGATGATCCGAAATTTGATGTATTCAAAGAGTTTGGAGTGAGTAAAGAAGATGTTCAACATATCATAGATTTACTGGATCATACATCTGTGCAGGATAAAGAAATCTCTGTGCAGATAGAAGCGAAGGTAAAAAACAACCGTCAGCTGTATAATCTGAAATTGCATACGTTGTGGTCTCCATTAAAGAAAGACGGCTATATAGGAATTGTTGGATATATTGACAGTGCAAAATAAATTAAGGAGAACTTGTAATGAAAAAGAAAAAATGGAACAGAGTTTTGGCTGTATTTCTGGTGATAGTGACAGCCATATCACTTCTGTCAGCATGTGGCAGTAAAAGTGCGGAAAAAGAAGATGCAGAAACAATTACAGTGTATTTATGGAGCACAAGCCTGTATGAAAAATATGCGCCATACATCCAGGAACAGCTCCCGGATATCAATGTTGAATTTGTTGTAGGCAATAACGATCTTGATTTCTACAAATTTCTGAATGAAAATGGTGGATTGCCGGATATTATAACCTGCTGTCGTTTTTCACTGCATGATGCGAGTCCCCTGAAAGACAGCCTGATGGATCTTTCCACAACCAATGTGGCAGGTGCTGTCTATGATACATACCTCAACAATTTTATGAACGAGGATGGAAGCGTAAACTGGCTTCCGGTGTGTGCGGATGCGCATGGTTTTGTAGTGAACAAAGACCTTTTTGAAAAGTATGATATCCCTCTGCCGACAGATTACGAAAGCTTTGTCTCTGCCTGCCAGGAATTTGACAAAGTGGGTATCCGTGGTTTTACTGCAGACTATTATTATGACTATACCTGTATGGAGACACTGCAGGGGCTGTCAGCATCAGAAATGTCTTCTGTGGACGGACGCAAGTGGCGTACTGCTTACAGTGACCCGGATAACACAAAAAGAGAAGGTCTGGACAGTACAGTCTGGCCGGAGGCTTTTGAACGTATGGAGCAGTTCATCCAGGATACCGGCCTGAGCCAGAATGATCTGGACAGGAATTATGATGATATAGTTGAGATGTATCAAAGTGGCAAGCTTGCCATGTACTTTGGCAGCTCTGCCGGTGTAAAAATGTTTCAGGATCAGGGCATAAACACGACATTTCTTCCATTCTTTCAGGAGAACGGTGAAAAGTGGATTATGACTACGCCATATTTCCAGGTGGCTTTAAACAAAGATCTGACAAAGGATGAGACACGTCGAAAGAAAGCAATGAAGGTGTTGAACACAATGCTTTCAGAGGATGCACAGAACCGGATCATCAGTGAGGGACAGGATCTGTTGAGTTACAGTCAGGATGTGGATATTCATCTTACGGAATATCTGAAAGATGTAAAACCTGTGATTGAAGAAAATCATATGTATATCCGCATTGCATCAAATGACTTTTTCGCTGTTTCCAGGGATGTGGTTTCTAAGATGATCTCAGGAGAGTACGATGCAGAGCAGGCTTATCAGTCATTTAATTCTCAGCTCCTTGCGGAAGAAGCTGCTTCTGAGGATATAGTGCTGGATTCGAAGCAATCCTATTCCAACCGCTTTCATAGCAGTGGGGGCAATGCGGCATATTCAGTTATGGCAAACACTCTGCGCGGCATTTATGGAACGGATGTGCTGATCGCAACCGGAAACAGTTTTACGGGAAACGTGCTGAAAGCCGGTTATACAGAAAAAATGGCAGGAGACATGATCATGCCAAATGGTCTTTCGGCTTACAGCAGCAAGATGAGCGGAGCCGAACTGAAAGCGACAGTCAAAAACTTTGTAGAAGGTTATGAGGGCGGATTTACTCCGTTTAACCGAGGCTCTCTCCCTGTGGTCAGCGGCATTTCCGTGGAAGTCAAAGAAACAGATGATGGTTATACATTGAGTAAAGTTACAAAAGATGGAAAAAAAGTTCAGGACAATGATACATTCACGGTAACCTGTCTTGCGATACCAAAACACATGGAAGCTTATCCGGCAGATGAGAATATAGTGTTTGATGGAGGAGATACCACTGTGAAAGACACCTGGACAGGACATATTTCAGATGGTGCTGCCATTCTTGCAGAGCCTGAAGACTACATGACTCTGAGGTGAGAAGAATGGATATTAAGAATCATAATACAAAAAGAGAGAAACGTGTCAGGAGAAAACGGTTAGGGATAGCTGTCCTTATTGCTGTTTCTATTGGAATTGTTTTGATGGTTTTCCGATATTTTGGATTTGTATCGCAAACTGTTTATGAGGAAAGTGTTTCTCATCTGACGGAGGTTTTTCATCAGTCTGATAATATGCTCAGGGAACTGGCAGAGAAGAATCTGACCTATCTTCATATGTGGGGAGAAAATCTGCAGAATACCTCCAGTGAAGATGATATTCGTGATTATATAAAGCAGGCGCAGGAAGATGCTGGCTTTTTGGAATTCTATTTTCTGTCAGCCGACGGAAACTATAAGATGGCAACAGGGGAAACTGGGGTACTTGGATTACAGGAAAATATTGAAGAGGAGATCCGGCGGGGAAATGATGTTATTGCGAATGCAGCAGTTCCCGGAAAATCCCAGCTGCTTGTTTTTGCCACACCTAAGGCTCACGGAATTTATCAGGGATTTGAATATGATGCCATTGCCATTGCTTATGAAAACTCTGATATTGTAGATGTACTGGATATTTCTGCTTTCGATGGCAATGCCCAGAGTTTTGTTGTTCATCCGGATGGCCGTGTTGTGGTTGATCATTCTTCTGAGGCATGGGGGAACGTGTATAATTTCTTCGGTGTTCTGAGAGAGCATTCTGATATGTCTGAAAAAGAAATCAGTGAACTTTCAGAGAA
>CAKROE010000128.1 GCA_934371915.1 uncultured Blautia sp.
GTGCTCTGCCTTTTGATACTTTTTTCCCCCAGCGTCCACCGACATAAATCTTATAACCATATGTACCATCTTCGATTGTGTGGAACGGACATTTTCCAACACAACGTCCACAGTGTTTACACTGTGTCTCATCAATTGTGATTTTTCCGTCCACTACTTTTGCAACCTTGTTTGGACATGCTGCTTCGATTGCACATTTTTTACATCCTTTGCAAATATCAGTATCTACTTTCGGAATACGCTGTCCGATGATTCCCACATCATTTAAGTTCGGTTTTACACAGTTGTTCGGGCATCCGCCAACTGCAATCTTAAATTTGTGTGGCAGTACAACGTCTCTGTATCCTTCATAAAAACGTTTGTAGATTTCCTCTGAGATTGCATAGGAATCCAGAAGACCATACTGGCAGGTTGTTCCCTTACAGGATACGATCGGACGGACTTTTGCACCTGTTCCTCCTGTCACCAGATTTTCTTTTGCAATAAACTCTCGAAATTCGTCAATCTTTTCATACGGAATCCCCGGAATTTCCACAGAAAGTCTTGTTGTATACAGAAGTTCTCCGTTGCCAAACTTTTCTGCGGCATCTGCCATACAACGCTGCTGCGCTGCCGTTACTTTTCCGTTTACCGTCAGGACCCGTGCGGAAAAAAGATCTGTTCCGCGGTTATTCAGAAATCCCATTCCTTTTACTCGTTTTTCATCCTCTTTGCTGACTGTTAATGCTGACATATATTTTCCTCATCTCATCTTGTATTTTTATTCGCAATTCATAATATACCACTTGAGTATGTATTTGAAAAATGATATTATTTTATAGAAATAATAGGTATTTTCTATATAAGGAGCATATCATATGACGATACGACATCTGACTATTTTTGTTGCGGTAGCTGACCAGGGTTCGATGAGTGCCGCTGCTGCTTCTATGTATTTATCGCAGCCCACCGTAAGTCAGGCGATCCGTGAACTGGAAAAACATTACAATGGACTTCTCTTTGAACGCCTCGGTAAAAAGCTTTACCTCACAGAACGTGGCAGACTTCTGCTTCCTCAGGCCCGCAGTCTGATTCAACAGTTCCAACAGATTGAGGAGCTGATGCTGAATCAGGGACAATCTCAGATTCTGAAACTCGGTTCTACAATTACAGTCGGAACCTGCCTCACTCCTTTTCTGATTCCGAAACTTCAAAAGAACCTTCCGGATGTCCACGTCCATTCTTATGTGAGTAATACCAAGGACATTGAGCAGAAACTTCTGCGCGCGGAACTTGACGTTGGAATTGTAGAAGGTGAAATTCTTTCTCCAGACCTTACCGTTCTCCCGATTATTGATGACTGTCTGGTACTTGCCGTCGGCAAATATCATCCTTTTTATCATAGAAACTGCATTCAGGTTCGGAATCTTGCGGGAGAAGCCTTTGCAATGCGTGAGCAGGGAAGCGGAACCCGGCAGCTTTTTGAGGACTATATTGCCAAACATCAGATTTCTGTCCGTACAGTCTGGGAAGCAAACAGCCCCCGAACACTTTTAAATGCGGTTCTCTATGACCAGGTGCTTTCTGTTATGTCGCTCCGCCTTATGACACATGAGATCCGCCACAATACAATTCGTGTTTTTTATAACCAAAATGGCGAATGGAACCGAAAATTCAAGCTTGTCTATCACAAAAACAAGTTTCTTACTCCTGCGATCCATGACCTGGAAAAACTGCTCCACACATACAAAAATATCAAACTCCCTCCAAATATGGGAATACTCGAATAAAATGAATCTTACTCATATGATAAAGGAACTTTCTTATGGAAAAATACATGACTTTCACTGTTGACCAAAACATGACAGGTCTGACTGTTGAAAAACTGCTGCGCACGAATCTGAAACTCACCAGAAAGCAGATCAGCCGGGCAAAATTTCAGCCCGGCGGAATACAGAAAAACGATGCTCAATGCCGTGTTACAGAAACGGTACAAGGCGGTGATAAAATCTCCGTCTGCATAGAATCCTCTGCTTCCGCTTCAAGTCATCTGGTGTCATTTTGTGAGTGTGCACATCCTCTCGAAATCTTATATGAAGATGAAGATATTCTCGCAGTAAATAAGCCAGCCGGAATGCTTACTCACCCTTCCGGTGCACATTACGCAGACACACTTTCCAATCAGGTAGCCGGATATTTTCATAAGAAAAAAATCTCCTGCCGCGTCCGCCCGACAGGACGGCTCGACAAAGAGACTTCCGGTATTGTTTTATTTGCAAAAAATCAGGTATCTGCGCAGCGGCTTCAGGCTCAGCGTGAATCCGGTGTTCTTCATAAACAGTATCTTGCCGTGGTGCAGGGAGATTTTTCCAGAGATACCAAAGATTCATCTGATACTGTGTGGCACACAGTCAGCTTTCCGATCAGGAAAACAGCAGATCATCCATTACAGATGGAAGCAGTAACTGATTTCGACAGTTCTTTTTCTCCTGAATCTGCTGTAGGCACATCATCAGAAAATGATGCTGCCACATTGCTTTCTGCGGTCACTCATTATCAGATTCTATACAACTCACCTGACTTGTCGGTCATAACTTTAAAACTCGATACCGGACGCACTCATCAGATTCGTGTCCACATGAAGGCTCTCGGTCATCCACTTCTTGGAGATACTTTGTATCAGGAAATATTATCGTCTGATTTTTCTTTAGGACAGCCTGATTTTAAACGCACTGCACTTCATGCATGGAAGACCAGATTCCGGCATCCGTTTAACAATGCATGGATTTCACTGGAAGCTCCCCTCCCTGATGATTTCTGTAACTGTTTTCAAAACATCGATTTTAGTTTATAATTATTTTTATACACAGAATATTGGAGGTTTTTATGTCTGCTCAAATTCGAGATATGACAAAGGGTTCTCCGGCGAAGCTGATTCTGCTTTTTGCAGTACCATTGATGCTGGGGAATATTTTTCAGCAATTATATACGATGGTTGACACGATTGTTGTCGGACAGGTTGCCGGAGTACAGGCTCTTGCCGCACTCGGTGCTGTCGAATGGATCATGTGGATGGTTCTTGGTGTTTCCACCGGTGTCACACAGGGATTTTCTATTTTGATTTCTCAGCATTACGGTGCACGTAAATGGGATGATCTCAAAAAAGCGGTAGCTCACAGTTATCTGCTTACTGCAATCACCGCAGTTTTACTTCTGATCGTCAGCCAGCTTGCAGCCAGATGGATTTTACTTCTTTTAAATACACCGGATAATATCATCGGAATGTCTCTGATTTATTTACGGATCGTTTTCTGTGGTATTCCGATTGTTGCAGCTTATAATATTTTTGCTTCTGTGCTGCGTGCACTCGGAAACAGCCGCACACCACTGATTGCCATGATCATTGCTTCTCTGATCAACGTTGTGCTGGATCTTGTGTTTGTTGCCGGGCTTCACTGGGGTGTTGCAGGAGCAGCACTCGCAACGATCACGGCTCAGGCTTTTTCCGCACTGTATTGTTTTATGATTGTTCGCAAAATCGATATTGTACATACTTCTAAAGAAGATTTTGGAAAAGTACCCGGCCTTAACAGAAAGCTTCTCGGACTTGGCGCACCGATTCTGTTTCAGGATGTCATCATTTCCGTCGGAGGGCTTGCCGTTCAGTTTGTCATCAATGGATATGGCTTTCTCTTTGTTGCCGGTTTTACTGCCACCAATAAGCTTTACGGAGTACTCGAGATGGCTGCAATTTCCTATGGATATGCTGTTGTCTCCTACGTAGGTCAGAACCTTGGCGCAGGAAAGATCGACCGGATCAAAAAAGGTATACATACAAGTGCTTTTCTTGCATTTCTTACTTCGGCATTTATCAGCATCATGATGTTTCTTTTTGGAAAGATTTTACTTTCCATGTTTATCTCCGGAGATCCGGCGCAGGCAGAACAGGTTCTTGATATCGCATGGCATTATCTGTCCATTATGGCATCCTGCCTGTGTATTCTGTATTTTCTCTACGTCTATCGTTCTGCGCTTCAGGGACTTGGAAATACAATGATTCCCATGCTGAGCGGTATCGTGGAATTTTTTGTACGTGTCGGTGTTGCACTTCTGCTTCCGAAACTCGTCGGACAGAATGGTATTTTTTATGCTGAGATTGCTGCATGGACAGGAGCTACAGTACTTCTTGTCAGCAGTTATTACATCAGTATTCGAAAATTTAAGTCTGCTAAGTGAAAACCTCTTAGCTCAGGCAGTATTTTCAAAAGCATTCTGTATGCAAGTAAACTGTTCTCTGTCATCATCTGTCTGATCATTTTCCGCTGGATGAAACATCATATAATCCGGTCATCAGTCGCATAACTGTAAAATTTTTAATAAGTCATTTTTCGGGAGATCCGGATTTTGTTGATAGATGTCAATGTAATCCGGATCTTCTGTTCTATCCTGAAATGCCGGAAACAAAAATCCACACTCCGGCTCTCCCGGCTCATAATCGCCACTCACCGGACAAATTGCACAGATAAGATATTCATACATTTCTTCTGATTCCCAGAGACTTTCCTTATCTGATGCCTTCAGTGGAATATCATACGTATTATGAAAAAGATATACCGCATAATCATGATCTGTATGATAATTTCCAGCTACATATTCATAAAATGCTTCCAGAAGCGCATCATTTTTCAGTGCACTGGATTTCATTCCCAAAAGGAGCTGGCGGATTCCTCCCGGCCGGCATGCATTCTCAGGAAGAATGTATCTTTTCAGATTTTTGTTTGTAGGCGAAAATGGAATTATTTTGGCTATCGCAAGATTTTTTTCCTTCTCTGTTGGTTTCAGTTTCAGAAAATTTGTATTAAACGTTCCGTCAATAAAACCTTCTGAATCCATGTAACTTCCCGCAATGCGCGTCATGGAAGTCCGGGACAATGTCATTCTCCGTGTCAGCTCCAGTATTTCTTCTCTGTTGATCGGTATAATGGATGGCATGATAAATTCCTTTCCTGATGTTTTTCTTATTTTAACGCAAAAAAACCGAAGCGGTCAAGTACCACTCCGGCTTCATTATCGTATCTTCAAAACCACATACATGTTGACATTAGAATCAAATTGACCATGCTTTCGCTTTCGTTTTGAAAGCTTTTTGGTCAAGCCCTCACCCTATTAGTAGCAGTCAGCTCCATGTGTTACCACACTTCC
>CAKROE010000129.1 GCA_934371915.1 uncultured Blautia sp.
GGACGTACATATTACAGGAGGAGATCTGAGTGAGGCAGTAGACGAAGGTGTCCGCCGTGGCTACACCAACGGTTATCTGCGTAAATCCGTTGTCAAAGATCCGGTTCGCAGAGGAAATACAGGAGACAATACACCGGCAATGCTTTATACAGAAATCGTTCCGGGTGAAAACATCAAAATCACCGTTGGTCCGAAAGGCTTTGGAAGTGAAAATATGAGCGCGATCCGCATGTTTAAGCCATCCGCGGGAATCGAAGGAATCAAAGATTTTATCCTCGAAACAGTAGAGACAGCAGGCCCGAATCCATGTCCGCCGATGGTTGTCGGAGTAGGGATCGGCGGTACTTTTGACAAGGCAGCTCTCCTTGCGAAGAAGGCTTTGATGCGTCCGGTAGATTCCGAGAACGAAGATCCATATTATGCAGACCTTGAGAAAGAAATGCTGGAAAAAATCAATCAGCTTGGCATCGGACCGCAGGGATTCGGAGGAAGAACAACTGCACTCGGTCTGAATATCGAGACCATGCCGACACATATTGCCGGTATGCCATGTGCGATCAATATCAGCTGCCATGTGACAAGACACAAAACGGAGGTGATCTGAGAATGGAACGACATATTACACTTCCTCTGACAGAAGAACTTGCAAAAAGCCTTCATGCCGGTGATACCGTTTACCTTACCGGAACCATTTATACCTCCCGTGATGCCGGACACAAGAGAATGTGCGAGGCACTTGCCAGAGGAGAAGAACTTCCTTTTGATCCGAAAGATGCAACGATTTATTATGTAGGACCAACCCCTGCCAAACCGGGACAGGTTATCGGTTCCGCAGGACCGACTACAAGTGGACGAATGGATGCCTACGCACCAACGATGATGTCTGTAGGTGCGCGCGGCATGATCGGAAAAGGTGCCCGCCTTCCGGAAGTTGTAGAAGCAATGAAAAAATATAATGGTGTTTATTTCGGCGCGATCGGCGGAGCAGGCGCACTTCTTGCAAAATGCATCAAAAAAGCAGAACTGGTGGCTTATGAAGATCTCCAGTCAGAGGCACTTCGCCGCCTTTATGTAGAAGAAATGCCATTGGTAGTCATTATTGACTGCGAAGGAAATAATCTTTACGAACAGGGAAGAGAATCATACCTGAAAGAACATGGTACAAAAGAAGCATAAATCTTATGCAAAACATGAATCAGCCTCGCAGATTTATTCTATAAGAAAATAGACAAAATCATAACAGAAGCCCCTTATGCATATATATGTAACAATACATGGGATTGTGTGAGTATATGCAAGGGGGCTTTTTTATGGAAAAATTTCAGGTTTACCGGGATATTCAGGCAAGAACCGGCGGCGATATATACATAGGCGTTGTAGGACCCGTCCGCACCGGAAAATCCACATTTATCCGCAGATTTATGGAGCTGGTCGCACTGCCGGAGATGGAACCGGCAAAACAGGCAGAGGTACGTGACCAGCTTCCGTTAAGCGGATCCGGAAAACTGATCACGACAGTTGAACCGAAATTCATACCGAAAGAGGCGGTAGAAGTGCCTCTCGGAGAGGAGCAGAAAGTCCGCATCCGTCTGATCGACTGCGTTGGATTTCTCGTAAAAGATGCCAGCGGACACATCGAAGAAGGAAAAGAACGAATGGTAAAGACCCCGTGGTTTGAAAAAGCAATTCCGTTTCATGAAGCAGCAGAGACCGGAACACGTAAAGTTATCGAAGAGCATGCAACGATCGGCCTTGTGATTACGACGGATGGCAGCTTCGGAGAACTGCCAAGGGAAAACTTTGTCGAAGCAGAGGCAGCAACCATCAGTCAGTTAAAAAAACAACGCAAGCCGTTTTTGCTTCTTGTAAATTCTCAGACACCGTATAAAGAAGAAACACAGGAACTTGTCCGCTCCCTTCAGGAAAAATATGGTGTCATCACCATGGCAGCAAACTGTGAACAGCTTCGCAAGGAAGATGTCACCAAAATTCTTTCGAATGTGCTGTATGAATTCCCGGTGACAGAAATTCAGTTTTTTGTTCCGAAATGGGTGGAGATGCTTCCGACAGATCACGAGCTGAAAGCACAGATCCTGGACTGCATTCGCACGAGGATGAAGGAATTTCATCATATCAAAGATATTACCAGAGAATCGGTCAGCCTCGGGATTCCATGTGTACAGGAAACCATGCTGGAGGAAGTCAGCCTGTCGAGTGGCTGTGTCCGTGTTCGAGTGCAGGTCAAAGACGAATATTATTACAAAATACTCAGTGAAATGAGTGGAATCCAGATGGAAAGTGAATATGATCTGATCCACACGATGAAAGAGCTTGCCGCAATGAAAAAGCAGTATGTAAAGGTGCAGTCAGCGCTGGAAGCAGTTCGCGATACCGGCTATGGCGTCGTTGTACCGGAGCTTGATGAAATCCAGATTGAGGATCCGTCCGTAATCCGGCAGGGCAGCAAATTCGGAGTAAAAATCAAGTCAAAAAGTCCATCTGTCCATATGATCAAAGCAGAAATCGAGACGGAGATCGCGCCGATCGTAGGTACAGAGCAGCAGGCCAAAGATCTGATCCAGTACATTGGAGAGAGTGGACAAAGAGGCGAAAGCATCTGGGAGACGAATATTTTCGGCAAATCCATTGAGCAGCTTGTACAGGATGGCATCCGCAGCAAAATCGCATCCATCGGTGAAGAAAGCCAGTCAAAATTGCAGGATACCATGCAGAAAATTGTCAACGACAGCAAAGGCGGCATGGTCTGCATTATCATTTGAATATTATAAAAAATATAGATATTCTCCATAGTTCATGAAAACACATGATATCATATGAGTAATATGATGCCATGTGTTTTTACTTACTATGAAGGCAGGAATGTCGAAAAATGTCGAGAAGATTAAGTGGTTTTAGATATGAAAAATGTATATAATTATAAATTAAAAGATACTGTTTCAGAAGGGAAACATATGAAAAAGGATAATAGAAAATTACAGGATTACAGAGAAAAATATATACAATCAATTTGTGAACAAATTGAAGTAGATAAAAATATGGGAAAAGAAATTTATAAGTATCTGGAAGATGAACTTATTATAAAGATGGAAGCGCCCGATGTATATGAGACAAGCGTGGAATACCTGTTTGAGAAAAAGCATATAACTCGAAATGAGTTGGGATTGGTAAGTGTCAAACCTGGAAACATATATTTTAATTTGCAATTTGATGTGGCTAAGACAATACAGGCTTTATGCACGATTATTGGAACCGGTTATGGAATTACGGAGAAAATGCCGGTGGTGCTGCTTACAGGACTGATAAATGGGGTTATTGTAACAGGACAGACTTTACAGGTTCAAATTACAGAAAATGGGACAGCAATTATAATGGCACTTCAAAGAGAAATATTATTTCAGAACTTTATGCTGAGCGAAACTATATGTTATGAAAGGGCAAATGAAATTTTGCGAAATCATAATTATCCTGAAATGGATGAAATTAAATTTCAGGATGAATTAACGAAACTGGAGTATATAAATTGTATAAGGATTGATAATGACATTATTTATTTAAAAGAAAGTATTTGCAATCACTTTTGAGGAGATGTACAGATATGTCAAATAAAAAGGATAATGGAAACAACTTAGGCAGAAATATAATATTATACAATTTGGATGAAAGTAATATCAATGATTTCTATCAACAAAATTCATGGATTGATCGGAAGAGTTTTACACGGATATGCCATTTGTATGAGTTTCCAGAGAAAACAATGACAGTTGTAATTCAAAATTATTATATTGATGCTGCATATAGAGATATTTATTATCATTATTGGGCTAAATTTCATTTTAATTGGCCACGTCATTGTAAAAGGCTTGCGATATTTCAAAATAGTCATAGTTCAGATGAATTTTGGGATAATAAAAAGGAGAGTGAGAGAGAGCTTCAAAAAGATTTTTTGGGAACGGTTGTTATTCGCCCATCCTACACACATAATGAGACGGGGCATACATATGGCCGGACACTTTTGAATCCTTATAAAATGGTTACAGAAGAACCAAATACAAACGAGAAAATACACCCTTTTCGATACATGATTACAGCTCAATATCGAATGCATTTACTGGGAAAGACTTTTACTACGCATGCGTTCGTTTTCAGCAGTCAGGATGGGGTTGCAATGAAATGTGCCGAAACAGCTATCTATTGTCTGGGGGATTTTGAGTCTGCGTCTTCTCCATTGTATGCAAGAGTATTACCGAGCGATATTCAGGAAAAATTGAGTCATCGCATTTCGGAGAGGATACTTCCGTCTCATGGTTTATATTGCAACGACATATCCTATATATTAAAAGAATTTGGATACTCACCAATGATATATGCTGGTGCAGAGGATTATCAGCGAACGTTGGAGGATTCTTTTGAAAATAGTACAAATGCTGAAAAAACTGAAGTTATATCACACTGGGATAATATACACGAAACAAATTTTAAAAACTGGTTTCATTATTATGTAGAATCAGCAATTCCGATACTTGCAGTCACGGCTGTTCGCCCTGATGCGAAAAAACATGCAACTTTAGTTATTGGGCATGGTTTAAAACAAAAGAAAATCACAGAATGCAAACAGTTTAAACTGGGGGATTATCCATGCATTGATACATCACAACTATATAATACGTATATTATAAATGATGATAATCAGATTCCATATGTAGAAGAAGCAATGGATCATTTTACTATAGATAAAAATTATAAGTTAGAAGCATATATTGTACCATTGGAAAAACATGTTTTTTTAGAAGCAGCTGCAGCAGTAACGATTTGTGATACGTTTATTGAAAATCAAAAGGATCGTCTGAAAAAAGCAATTGAAGTTTTTAAAAATCTGTGCTATTCTAAACTCAGTGAAGTCTCTGATAGAGAGAAAATAGAGGATTTAAAATATCTGATAGAAAGTATTTCTGTGTCGTCTGAGAATCCATTAACAGTTAGATACTATTTGGCAAACAGTGCCGAATATAAACAATTTCGTATAAAAAATGGAATAGACATTGACGAGCAAATATTTTATGCAGATGTGCTTATGCCTAAGTCAGTATGGGTGGCGGAGATATCTACATTTCGTTGTTATCAGGAAGGGTATT
>CAKROE010000130.1 GCA_934371915.1 uncultured Blautia sp.
TGACGATCCGTGAGCATTTCGGTGACCTGAAAGGCCGTCGCCTGGTTTACATGGGTGATGCCCGTTACAATATGGGTAACTCCCTGATGATCGCATGCTCCAAACTTGGTATGCATTTCGTAGCCTGCACAACAAAGAAATATTTCCCGAATCAGGAACTGGTTGACCTGTGCAAGACCTATGCAGAAGCTTCCGGCGGAAGTGTAACTCTGACAGAAGACGTAGAATCCGGAACAAAGAATGCCGATGTTATTTATACAGATGTATGGGTATCCATGGGCGAGCCGGATGAAGTATGGGAAGAGCGTATCAAAGATCTGACACCATACAAAGTAACATCTGCAGTTATGAAAAATGCAGGAGAAAAGGCAATCTTCCTTCACTGCCTGCCGGCATTCCATGATCTCAAGACAAAGATCGGTAAAGAAATGGGAGAGCGCTTCAATCTGACAGATATGGAAGTTACTGATGAAGTATTCGAATCTGCACAGTCACATGTATTTGATGAGGCAGAAAACCGTATGCATACAATCAAAGCAGTGATGGTAGCTACTCTTGGAGAGCCGGAGACAAAATGAACGTAATACCTTACAATACAGATACAATTTCAAAAGAAATACAGACAGAATGGGCGGGCAAAACCGTCCATTTTGCAAAAGAAATCGATTCTACGAATGAATGGTGCAAGCGCCTCTCAAAAGAAGATGCCGTACATGGGACACTGGCGGTTGCAGAATTCCAGTCTGCCGGTAAGGGAAGACTCGGACGCAGATGGGTTGTGCCGGAGGGGAATTCGATTATGATGTCGATCCTTCTGAGACCGGACTTTGAGCCGCGTTTTGCATCCATGCTGACACTTGTTATGGGATTGAGTGTGGCGCAGGCGGTCAAAGAACTGGGGGTGGACGTTTCTATTAAATGGCCGAATGATGTTGTAGTTTCACGGAAGAAAATCTGCGGAATTCTGACAGAGATGGGCCTTGAAGATGGTAAGATCCGCGAAGTTGTGATCGGGGTCGGAATCAATGTCAATCTGGCAGAAATTCAGGAAGAACTCAAAGACAAAGCAACTTCTCTTTATCTGGAAACAGGGAAGACTTACGACAGAAATCTTCTGATCGGCCTTGTTATGGGAAAATTTGAAAAGAACTACGAGAAATTTGTACAGACCTGTGATCTTTCACTGATGATCGATGATTACAATATGATGCTTGCAAATAAATGCCAGCCGGTGAGAATTCTGGATAAACTGGATCCGTACGAGGGCGTGGCACTTGGTATTGACCGCGAGGGAGAACTTCTGGTGCGGGTAGCAGATGGCAGAATCCGCAAGGTGTGTTCCGGTGAGGTGTCTGTGCGTGGACTGTACAGTTATGTGTGAGTAAGTATAATACAAGGAGTTATTTTTTATGTATCAGGAAAATGTTGTGCTCTGCGGTGCAAGTGCCTATGAGCAGAAATACTATTTTAACCAGGATTTTGATTCTCTGCCGGAATCTGTAAAGCAGGAACTGCACATTATGTGTGTGCTTTATACAGAGGAGATTGGTGGTATCCTGACACTGGAATTTGATGATAACGGAAGCCTTCAGTTCAAGACAGAAGCTCTCGATGCTGATGCAATGTATGATGAGATCGGCAGTGTTCTTCGAATCAAAAAACTGCAGACTGAGAAGAGAGAACTTCTGGAATCTCTGGAGATGTATTATCGGGTATTTTTCCTCGGCGAAACAATTGAAGACGATGGGGAAAATGTGGATAAAGGGAACTGATTTATGGAGATGAAGTGGAAAATCGGTTCAGTTGAGATGGAAAATCCGTTTATCCTTGCGCCGATGGCCGGTGTGACGGATCTTCCGTTCCGTATGCTTTGCAAAGAGCAGGGAGCAGGACTTCTCTGTACGGAGATGGTCAGTGCGAAGGCAATTTCTTTCCATAATAAAAATACGATTTCGCTGATGCAGATCGATCCTTCGGAGCATCCGGTGTCCATGCAGATTTTTGGAAGCGAACCGGATCTGATGGCAGAGGTGGCAAAGAGTATTGAAGAACAGCCTTTTGACATACTGGATATCAACATGGGTTGCCCGGTGCCGAAAGTAGTCAACAATGGTGAGGGCTCTGCGCTTCTCAAGAATCCGGAGCTGATTCGTGAGATTGTGACGCAGGTTTCTCATGCGGTAAAAAAGCCGGTGACAGCCAAAATCCGTATTGGTTTTGAGGGATATCCGGTGGATCCGGTAGAAATTGCGAAGATCATCGAGGATTCCGGCGCAGCAGCTGTAGCAGTCCATGGCAGGACACGGCAGCAGTACTATGCAGGGGAAGCAGACTGGGATACAATCCGCAGGATCAAAGAGGCGGTTTCGATTCCGGTTATTGGAAACGGTGATGTGGATTCGCCGAAAAAAGCAGAAAAACTTGTCAGAGAAACGGGTTGCGATGGTGTGATGATCGGACGTGCGGTAAGAGGAAATCCATGGATTTTCCGGGAAATGAACCATTATTTTACAACTGGGGAATTACTTCCGAGGCCGTCCTGGGAAGAAATCAAAGAGATGATTCTTCGTCATACGAGAATGCAGATTGAACTGAAGGGAGAATTTACCGGAATTCGTGAGATGCGTAAGCACATTGCATGGTATACTGCCGGTATGAAACACAGTGCAGGACTGCGCCGGGACTCCAATCTCGTAAGTAGTTATGAAGAACTTGAA
Organism: uncultured Blautia sp.; assembly: GCA_934371915.1. GTDB lineage: Bacteria > Bacillota > Clostridia > Lachnospirales > Lachnospiraceae > Blautia_A. Next base: position 2,718 of record CAKROE010000130.1, read on the forward strand.
AAGTTGCTGGATTTTCGCGGTTAATCGCGGATTTCCAGCCTTTTTTGTCCTTGACAAGGCATATAGATTTCGGTATAATACAGGAATTGTGAATATCCTAGAATAAGTCTGCCCTTTTTGCGGTATGATGATTCCGGGAGAGTATATCCAATGAGTATCCGGCTATTTTGAAAGGGTGTAAGGATTATGGAAGAAAAGAAGAATTTATTGACATATGCAGGTCTCAAGAAACTCGAAGATGAACTGCATGATTTAAAAGTAGTAAAAAGAAAAGAAGTTGCAGAAAAAATCAAAGAAGCAAGAGAGCAGGGTGACCTGTCCGAGAACGCTGAGTATGATGCTGCAAAGGATGAGCAGAGAGATATCGAAGCAAGAATCGAAGAAATCGAGAAGATCCTTAAGAACGCAGAGGTTGTAGTTGAGGATGAAGTTGACCTTGACAGAATCAGCGTTGGCTGCAAAGTAAAAGTATATGATTACGAATTTGAAGAAGAGATGGAATTAAAACTTGTCGGTTCTACAGAGGCAAACAGCCTGGAAGGTAAGATTTCCAACGAATCTCCAGTAGGTAAAGCACTGATCGGTGCACACACAGGTGATGTTGTAGAAGTTGAGATGCCGATGGGTATTATGAAATATAAAGTTCTGGAAATCCAGAGAAACGTATAAATAATCAAAAGAACAGAAGGAGGCCAAAGAAGTGGCAGAGCAGAAGAAGCAGGATACAAACCAGCTGCTGAAGGTTCGTCGTGAAAAGCTTGCAGACCTGCAGGCAAATGGAAAGGACCCTTTTCAGATCACAAAATTTGACCAGACACATCATTCACTTGAGGTAAAGAGTCTCTATGAAGCACATGAAGCAGAGATCTTAAAAGACCGCAAGACACCGGATGTAGAAGGTCTTGATGAAGCACAGGCAAGAGAAGTCCTCAAGAAGGACTATGAAGAAAGAAGAGAAATCATGGATGCGAGCCCGATCCACGTTGCGATCGCCGGCCGTATGATGTTCAAGCGTGTCATGGGAAAAGCTTCTTTCTGCAATATTCAGGATTTACAGGGAAATATTCAGGTATACGTAGCAAGAGATGCTATCGGAGAAGAATCTTATGCAGATTTCAAGAAATCTGATATTGGAGATATCTTCGGTCTGGAAGGTTTTGCTTTCAGAACAAGAACCGGTGAGATCTCTATTCACGCTGAAAAAATGACTATGTTAACCAAGAGTTTACAGATCCTTCCGGAGAAATTCCACGGACTGACAGATACAGATACTCGTTATCGTCAGAGATATGTAGACCTCATCATGAATCAGGACAGCAAGAAGGTATTTATCAAACGTTCCCAGATTCTCAAAGAGATCCGTAACTTCCTTGCAGACCGTGACTTCATGGAAGTAGAGACTCCTATGCTGGTTTCCAATGCAGGTGGAGCAGCTGCAAGACCGTTTGAAACACATTACAATGCACTGAACGAAGATGTTAAGCTTCGTATTTCACTGGAACTCTATCTGAAACGACTGATCGTCGGCGGACTTGAAAGAGTTTATGAGATCGGCCGTGTATTCCGTAATGAGGGTGTTGATACACGTCACAATCCGGAATTCACTCTGATGGAGCTTTACCAGGCATATACAGATTATGAAGGAATGATGGAACTTACTGAGTCTATGTTCCGTTATCTGGCAGAAAAAGTCTGCGGTTCCACAAAGATTTCCTATAATGGAGTAGAGATCGACCTTGGTAAGCCGTTCGCACGTCTGACAATGAACGAAGCAATCAAGAAATATGCAGGAATCGACTTTGATGAAGTAGCAGATGATGAAGCTGCAAAAAAACTTGCTGACGAGCATCATATTGAATATGAGGCTCATCATAAGAAAGGTGATATCATCAACCTGTTCTTCGAAGAATACTGTGAGAAAGAACTGATCCAGCCTACATTTATCATGGATCATCCGATTGAGATTTCTCCGCTGACCAAGAAGAAACCTTCTGATCCAAGCAAGGTAGAGCGCTTCGAGCTCTTCTGTAATACATGGGAAATGTGTAACGCATATTCCGAGCTGAATGATCCGATCGATCAGAGAGAGCGCTTTAAAGCACAGGATGCTCTTGCTGATGCCGGTGATGAGGAAGCAAACCATACAGATGAGGACTTCCTGAACGCACTTGAGATCGGTATGCCGCCTACAGGTGGTATCGGATACGGAATTGACCGTCTGGTTATGCTCCTGACAGACAGCCAGGCAATCAGAGACGTACTTCTGTTCCCGACAATGAAGTCCCTGGACGCTGACAAGAAGGCTTCCAAGACTTCCGAAGCAGTTCCTGCAGAGGCTGAAAAACCGGTTGAAAAGATTGATTTTTCTAAGGTAAAAGTCGAGCCATTGTTTGAAGAAATGGTTGATTT
>CAKROE010000131.1 GCA_934371915.1 uncultured Blautia sp.
GTTTTACATTTTTGTGGCTGCTTCTTCAACTGGACAGTACATACAGAACGACACCGTCGAAAGTGTTGTTTATGCTGGAAGAACTTTATGAAAAAGGCTGTTTCAGTCCGCTCCTTTATGTGGAAGCGTGGAATCTCATCAGTGAGGATGTTTCGCTTCTGCACCGTCTGAGTCCGTTTTGGATGCAGGTATTTTGCTTCGCCGGAAAGCATGGGCTTCTCACAGAAGAACTTGTGATGCGTCTTGCATATCTTTCCGGTTATGAAAAGAAGTTTTATGGCAGTCTGTATCAGGCACTGGCAGCAGGATATGAGAAGTTTCCTTCGGACGATGTACTGGAAGCAATCTGTAAATATATTATGAAGGGTGAACCGCGTAAACCAAAGTATTTCCGATGGTTTTCGCTGGCGGTTGATCAGGGACTCCGAATTACCAGACTGTACGAATATTATGTGGAAACAATGGATATTTCTTACCGCAGACAGTTGCCGAAGTCACTTCTGATGTATTTTGCCTACAATGATAATTCTCTCGGAGATGCACGGAAAGCATATGTTTATGCGAGCGTGATCGCTGCGAAAGATACAGATCTGCATACATATGAAAATTATAAAGACAGTATGGAGCGTTTCGCATATCGGAAACTCTGTGATGGACAGCTGGATGAAAATTATGCGATACTTTATCAGGAATTTTTGTTTGATCCACTCAGCAGAGAAGAAGGTGAGCGCCTTGCGCCGAAACTGTTTACACACAGACTGTACTGTGATGATGACAAGGTACGGCAGATAGTTGTACGTCACGAGCAGCTTCAGGAAGAAGAAGTGTATCCGTGCAGTCAGGGTGTGGCATATATCCGAATCTATACAGAGGATGCGGCAATTCTTTTTCAGGATGACAAACAGCGTCGTTATGCAGCAACGATACCATATAATCTGAAGAAGCTGACTGACGAGGAAACGGTTGTTCCGGAATTATTGAAACTGGGTGTCGAAGAGCCGGGACTTTTGCTTCATTATTGTGAGACGGCCAAAATGAGCAGAGAAAATCTTGCGTATTTTCAGCGCCTTGCAGAACTTCCTTCCTGTACGGAAGCATACCGCAGATCCATACGCAAAAAGATTCTGGAATTTTATGCACAGAATGTACATGGACAGGATCTTGACAAATACCTTGAAAAAATGGATTACCGTCAGTATGCACTGGTTGACCGTACAATACTTCTGGAAGTTCTGATCTCCCGCAGACTGTTCCGTCAGGCAATGGGACTTGTAGAAGAATTCGGATATGAAGGTCTGGAGCTTACAAGTCTTCTGAAGCTTACAAGCCGTATGATACTGAAGAGTGACATGGCAGAGGATGAGGAACTTCTGGCCCTTGCTTCCGAGGTATATCGAAACGGAAAATACGATGAAGTTATTTTATATTATCTGATGAAATACCGCTTCGGTCCGATGGATGAGTTGCTTTCTATCTGGAAGAGCGCCAGAGGTTTCGAGATGGAAACATATGATCTGGAAGAACGCATTTTAAGTCTTCTGATCTTTACTTCGGATTACCGTAAAGAAGGTGAAGCGGTTCTGGAATCTTATGTCAGTCAGTCCGGAAAGGAACGGATCATCGGAGCTTACCTGACACAGGTGGCATACGGAGTATTTGTAAAAGAATATACGATGAGCGCGTTTGTGCGTGGACGTCTGGAATATGCATACCTTAATAAATGGCCGGTAAACCGGATCTGCAGGCTTGCCCTTCTGAAAGAAATTTCCAGAGAACAGGATCCAAAACCGGAATATGTCGGCATTCAGCAGGGAATACTGAAAGAATGTGCGAAGGAACATCTGATGTTCGGCTTTTTTCGTAGACTGTCACCGGAGCTTTTGAGTCCGTATCAGCTGGATGATAAGACTTTTGTAGAATGTCATGCGGCACCGGGCGCGAAAGTAACGTTGTTTTACAGTCTGGACACCGGAATCGGAAACGACAGGGAATACAAATGTGAGCCGCTGAAAGAAATGTATCAGGGCATTTTTGTACGTGCCTTTACCTTATTTTATGGGGAAACACTGCGGTATTATTTCAGAATTGATGATGGAAAGAAAGTGCAGAAGACCGTGGAACGGGTTCTTACAATGAAAAAGATCGAAGGAACACCGGGAAGCAGATATCAGGTCCTGAATCAGATCCTTTCTGCAAGAAAACTCGGAAAGAAACATGAGGCGGAAAAAGGGCTGAAACGCTTTATGAGACAGGAACAATACGTACAGAATATGTTCACCATCAAAAAGGAAAATGAGAAATGAACGAGACAAAAGATTTGATAATCGGAATTGATTTTGGAAAAGAATATTCTCAGATCTGTTATTATGACCGCAAGGCAGATGAGCCGCGTTCACTTCCGGTAAAGGTGGGCAGCAGCCAGTTTGAGATGCCGACCAGTCTCTGCCGGCGGATGGAGCAAGGGGATTACTGTGTCGGTCTGGAAGCAGAGTACTTTGCCAGAGAAAAGGGCGGTTTTCTGCTCAGTGATCTCTATGCGGTTTCAAAGAGCAGAGAGCGGATTGCTGTGGCAGAAGAACAAAAGGAACCGTGGGAACTGCTGGCATACTATATTCGCGGAATGCTGAAACTTCTCGGTGTTGCTGATGTGGAAAAAAACATCCGTGCGCTGGTGATATCCATGGAAACACTGGATGCCGTGCAGGTGGATAATCTGCAGAAAGCATGTGGTTTTCTGGGAATCCCGAAAGAATACTGTATTCTTCAGGATTACGAGGAAAGTTTTTATTATTATGTAATGACACAGAAAATAGAAACATGGAACAGGAGTGTTGGCTGGTACAGTTTTCACGACAGGCATGTGACGTTTCGCAGAATGATTATGAATGCCGGAAACAAACCGGTTCCTGTGATGCTGGAAACACCGGTAGAGACGGATCTGAGTGAAGATATGCAGCAGAGGGATGCAGATTTCTATGCTTTCGTGCAGAACACACTGGGAAAAGAACTCTACTCCAGTATCCAGATCAACGGAGATGGATTTGATCAGGAATGGGCGAAGAAGTCAGTTAAGCTTTTATGCTATCAGAAACGTAAAGTATTTTATGGAAACAATTTGTTTGCCAGAGGAGCATGTGCTGCCGGGGCAGAACGCTTTATTACGCACAGGCTTCGGGATTATCGGTATATGAGCCGGTCACTTGTTCTTACGAGTGTGGGAATGGAGATGCGTGTCATGGGAGCACCGACGTATTATCCGTTGATCGAGGCCGGAAGAAACTGGTACGAAAGCAGTGCGGATATTGAACTGATTCTGGATGACACCGATGAACTTGTATTTGTTGTGGAACATATGCGTGAATCCGAAAGAAGACATATTGTAATGAAGCTTCCGGGGCTTCCACAGCGTCCGAACAGGACAACACGTCTCAGTGTATCTCTTCATTATGTATCGGCGGAAGAATGTTGCATTACAGTAAAAGACCTTGGATTTGGAGAGATGTTTCCGGCTTCGGGGAAAGAATGGAAAGAAACGACCAGATGGCAGGAGGGGATTGCGTGAGCGGATATATACTGTGTCAGACCGGAAGGGCAGAGACACCTTACTTTATCGAAAATATCAGCATGAATATTTATTCGCTGGAAGAATTGTGTTATTATCTTGACCACAATCTTTATCTGATCGATCAGACAATTCTCAATGAGGGGTTGTGCAACTGGATTCAGGAGGAACTGAAACTTCCTGCGCTTGCTGCAAAACTGCGTCCGAAGATGGGGAAATTTGCAAGTGCGGAGGATCTTGTCTATCCGGTGTTTAAGGAAATTAATTATCTGACTTATGAGGAACTGAAAATACTGAATACACGCCTGCAGAAATTTGATGAAGAGGTACCGGCAATGCGTGAAAAGCGCAAGGGTGATGCTCTGATGGAAAATAAAATGTATGTTCATGCGATTCAGGTTTACCAGAAACTGCTTGTCAGAAAGGATCTCGAAGAGATACGGGAAGGTCTGACGGAATGTATTTATCATAATCTTGGTTGTGCATACAGTTATCTTTTCCAGATGGATAAAGCAATCGAGTGTTTCCGTCGGGCATATGAAGGCGGCAGGAGTACAGAGGCACTGAAAACATATCTGATGGCTTTTTCCATGTCACACAGTGAAGACGAATACAAAAATATGGCAAAGACGCTGGGGGTGGAAGAAGAAATACTGACTGCCGTGCAGAACAGAAAACAAGAATTTGCGCAGATTCCCCGGGAAAAAGTAAATTCTCAAAATATGGACGATATTCTCAATCATCTTACTGCAGAATATCACAGAAGTACGGGTTCGTGAAAAGAATAACAATGTATACAGTTTTTTTATGCAAATAAGCTAGACGAAACAGACTTAATCTGTTAAACTAAACATATAATTTGGGTTCGGTAATACCGCCCAAAAAGATTAGGAGGAATTTATCATGTTAGTAAACGCTTCAGAAATGTTGAAAAAAGCAAAAGCTGGTCATTATGCAGTAGGTCAGTTCAACATTAACAACCTTGAGTGGACAAAAGCAATCCTGCTTACCGCACAGGAACTCAACTCCCCGGTTATCCTTGGTGTATCCGAAGGTGCAGGAAAATACATGACAGGTTACAAAACAGTTGTCGGTATGGTTAAAGGTATGCTGGAAGAGCTGAACATCACCGTTCCGGTTGCACTTCATCTTGACCACGGCAGCTATGAAGGATGCCTGAAATGCGTAGAAGCAGGTTTCACATCTATCATGTTTGATGGTTCCCATTATCCGATCGAAGAGAACGTAGCAAAAACAAAAGAACTGGTTAAGATCGTTGCTGAGCATGGAATGTCTCTTGAAGCAGAAGTTGGTTCCATCGGTGGCGAAGAAGACGGTGTTGTAGGCATGGGTGAATGCGCAGATCCTCAGGAATGCAAGATGGTTGCAGATCTTGGTATCGATTTCCTTGCAGCAGGTATCGGTAACATCCATGGTAAATATCCTGCAAACTGGAAAGGATTAAGCTTCGAAACTCTGGATGCTATCCAGAAG
>CAKROE010000132.1 GCA_934371915.1 uncultured Blautia sp.
TTCTTATACTGTTTTGTCCGATACGTTATCAGGCCAGTGCATCCAAAGAGGGTGTTTCCTTTTTCGATGCATCTGCCAGCGCAAGGATCATCTGGCTTTTCGGAGGCATCTCATTTCGGCTTGATTACAAAGACCGAAATACCGGATACGAACTTCGCATATTGGGAATCCCTGTATGCAGATTATTGAATTATTTTAGAGAACGTAAAAGGAAAAGGCAGAGAGCAGCCGATATCTCCAAGACCAAAGGACAGACACTTACACCAGGAGATTTCATAGATACAGAAACATATAAGTCGCCGCCAGATTCGCAAGCTTTTACAGCCACTTCCCATACCGAGAATTCCGTCTCCGAAGAAGATTCCCCAACGGATTCTTCGACAGATGAATTTTCAAATACAACAGATTCCGAAGATCAGCAGCGTCTGATCCAAAAAATCGGAAATCTGTGTTACAGTCTGGGACGCAGGCTTTGCGGATTTTTTGAAGCACTTCAGAGATTTTGGCACAAGTTATGTAGAATACCAGAAAATATCGAAAATTTCACATTAACAATCAAAAATTTCCGTGATAAAATAAACATGTTTCAAGATTTTCTTGAACATCCACGGGTCAAAGCAGCGATCACACTCGTAAAGGACCATGTCATAAAGCTGCTCCATCATGTATTTCCGACAAAAATACAGGGAAAGCTTACTTTTGGAAGCACAGATCCTTCCATCACAGGAAGTGTACTTGCAGTTCTCGGTATGACCATTCCGCTTCACAAAAACTGCATCGCTATAACTCCGGTATTTGAGGATAAAAATATACTCGAGGGAAATATCAGTCTCAAGGGGCGGATCTATGGAGTATTTCTCATAAAAACCGCTCTGGAGCTGTATTTTAATAAGAATATCAAATATGTCATCAGACGATGGAAGCATAAACATAAGGAGGACTGATTATGTCAGGCGAAAACAATTTCAAAGATACTGTAAACTCTCTATTTAAAGGACTGGATGCATTCATCTCCGCAAAAACCGTGGTAGGAGAGGCAATTCATGTAGGTGACACTATCATCCTTCCGCTGGTAGATGTTTCTTTTGGCGTAGGTGCCGGTGCATTCGAAGGCGACAAAAAGAGCAACGGTGGTGGCGGAATGACCGGAAAACTGACACCAAGTGCCGTACTTGTAATCCAGAACGGTTCCACGAAGCTTGTAAATGTCAAAAACCAGGATGGACTTACTAAGGTTCTGGATATGGTTCCGGATTTTGTAGACCGTTTTGCAAGTGGATTCGGCAAAGATGATACGACTGCAGACAGCAGTAGCAAAGCCGAGAGCAAAGAAGCATAAATCATACACAGAAATCTGTATTCCCGGAAGTTATCCTGCATATAAATAATATTATAAATTCTTAAGATGAGGTTCGGATTGTGGGAAGACTTTTGGGCCTGATGCTTTTTTGCATCGGAATCGGTATGGTAATCGGTATGCTGATCTCTGAAAATGTGATCATCGTTATTTCCGCCGGACTTTGCCTTCTGTGCGGATACCATATGTTTTGCAGATGACAGCGGAGAGCAGATGATGCTTCTCCGCTTTTTGCAACGAATAAAGGCACGGAAACAATCTTCCCGTGCCTTACTTATCGTTCATAATCATGAAATCTTATGCTCTTTCTACTTTTCCGGATCTCAGACAAGAAGTACATACATACATCTTCTGTGCACCGCCAGTAGCGGTTTTAACTCTAACGGATTTTACGTTAGATTTCCACATTTTATTAGATCTTCTATGTGAATGACTTACATTATTTCCGAAATAAGCACCTTTTTCACAAACTGCGCATTTAGCCATGATAGCACCTCCTTGACGCTTTTTTTCAACAGGTCTTATTTTAACAGATGAATTTACCTTTTGCAAGTAAAAAATAGAATTTCTCAAAATTAATATTCCTTTTTGTGCAAAAAAAGGTTATAATACATGCATACTAAAAAATTGGAGGTACCTATATGAGTGGACGTATAGATTCCGGATTGGGGCAGATCGTTATTGATACAGACGTAATTGCCACCTATGCAGGAAGTGTAGCAGTGGAATGTTTCGGTATTGTCGGAATGGCCGCAGTCAGCGTAAAAGATGGCCTTGTCAAACTGCTTCGCAAAGACAGCCTGAAACATGGTATCAGTGTAAATATCACCGACGAAAACAAAATCCGCCTGAATTTCCATGTTATTGTTGCTTATGGAGTAAATATCAGTACAATTGCAGACAACCTTGTCAGCAATGTCAAATATAAAGTTGAAGATTTCACCGGCATGGAAATCGAAAAAATCAACATCTATGTGGAGGGCGTTCGCGCCATAGATTAAGAAATCAGAGGAGGAACTTGTGGTGAACATGAAAACCATAGATGCCAAAGTACTTTCCAGAATGTTTCTGGCCGGTGCCAAAAATCTGGAAGCAAAAAAAGAATGGATTAATGAATTAAACGTATTCCCTGTTCCTGACGGGGATACCGGTACAAATATGACAATGACAATCATGTCAGCGGCCGCTGAAGTCAGCGCCCTGACAGATCCGGATATGGAAACACTTGCAAAGGCAATTTCTTCCGGCTCCTTACGTGGTGCAAGAGGAAACTCCGGTGTTATTCTTTCTCAGCTTCTTCGTGGATTCACAAGAAGTGTAAGAAAGTCCAGTAAACTGGATGCGCCTGCCATTGCAGCGGCCATGGAAAAAGCGGTTGAAACTGCATACAAAGCAGTTATGAAACCAAAAGAAGGAACGATCCTGACTGTCGCAAAGGAAGCTGCTCTCAAAGCATCCGAGATCGCACCGGAAGCAGAAGAACTTGAGCCATTTTTCCATGAAGTATTCGATCACGCAGAATATACGCTTTCCCGTACACCGGAAATGCTCCCTGTCCTGAAAGAAGCAGGTGTAGTAGACTCTGGCGGACAGGGTCTTCTGGAGGTTCTGCGAGGAGCAATTGATGGCTTCCTGGGTAAAGAAGTAGATTATTCCGATTTCGAAAAACCGGGTGCAGCTGCAGTTACCAAGATTTCTCCACAGGCTGAAGCAGACATCAAATTCGGTTACTGTACAGAGTTTATCATTCTTCTGGACAAACCGATGCCGATCGAAGAAGAGCACTCTTTCAAGGAATTCCTTACTTCCATCGGAGATTCCATCGTTCTTGTCGCAGATGATGAAATTGTAAAAGTACATGTGCATACCAATCATCCGGGTCAGGCATTTGAACGTGCTCTGACATACGGAGCACTTTCCCGCATGAAAATTGACAACATGCGTGAAGAGCATCAGGAAAAACTGATCAAAGACGCAGAAAAGCTTGCCAGACAGCAGGCCGAAGAAGAGAAGAAGCAGACACCACCGAAAGAAACCGGATTTATTGCAGTTTCCGCAGGTGCAGGTCTTACCGATATCTTCCGCGAACTTGGTGTTGATTACCTGATTGAAGGCGGTCAGACCATGAACCCGAGTACTGAGGACATGTTGAATGCTATTGATAAAGTAAATGCAAAGACCATCTACATTTTACCAAACAACAAAAACATCATTCTTGCGGCAAATCAGGCACGTGACCTGACAGAGGACAAGAAGATCATCGTCATCCCGACCAAGACGATTCCTCAGGGTGTAACTGCTTTGATCAGCTTCGTCCCTGAAAAAACAGATGATGAAAACACAGCCGAAATGACAGATGCAATTTCCCGTGTACAGACCGGTCAGATCACTTATGCAGTTCGTGATACAAGAATTGACGACAAAGAGATCCATGAAGGTGATATCATGGGAATCGGTGATAAGGGAATCCTTGCTGTAGGTAACGGCAAAGAAAACGTTGCAGTTGCCACCGTAGATGCCATGATGACCGAGGATGCTGAAGTAATCAGTATTTATTACGGTGCGGATGCTTCCGAAGAAAAAGCAGAAGAACTTGCCTCCACATTAGAAGAGAAGTATCCGGACTGTGAAGTTGAAGTCAACAACGGCGGTCAGCCAATTTACTATTACATTATTTCTGTAGAGTAGGACAATGAGACAGAGTTTACAGACCTTAAAAGGTGTCGGAGAAAAAACGGAAAGGCTTTTTTTCAGACTCGGTATCTATGATACCGAAGATCTCCTTCACTATTATCCAAGAAATTATGACGCATTTGAAGCGCCGGTGGATATCGCAGACCTTGAAGAGGGGACGGTGAAAGCCGTCTCTGCTGCGGTATGTTCCGGCGTTTATGTTCGTTCGGCGGGCGGAAAACAGATCATCACCGCAACAGTTGCCGACCAGAGCGGAAAGCTTTCCGTCATATGGTTCAACATGCCATACTTGAGAACAATTCTCAAAAAAGGCAGTACTTTCGTATTACGTGGACGGGTCATCAAAAAACAAAACCGGATTCAGATGGAACATCCGGAAGTTTTTACCCCGGCTGCATACGAAGAGATCCTTCACAGCCTGCAGCCAATTTACGGCCTGACAAGCGGTCTTTCCAACAAAACCATTACCAAAACGATCCGGCAGCTTCTTGAAAATCTTCCCATGTACAGCGAATTCCTTTCGGAAGATATCCGACAGCGTTACCAGCTTGCAGACATTAATTATGCATTACGCACTATTCATTTCCCGCTCAGCATGGAAGAACAGCTTGTTTCCAGAAAACGTCTTGTTTTTGATGAATTTCTTCTGTTCATCCTGTCCATCCAGATGATGAAAGAAAAAAATGAAGAAACTCCCAATTATTTTCCGATTCAGAAAACCTGGGTTACCGAACAAATTATCGAAAACCTTCCTTATTCTCTGACAAATGCACAGCTGAATACCTGGCATGAGATTGAACGTGATATGTCCGGTCAGGCACTTATGTCACGTCTGGTACAGGGTGATGTAGGAAGTGGAAAAACGATCATCGCTTTTCTTGCCATGATTCTTTCCTGTGAAAACGGTTATCAGTCAGCGCTGATGGTT
>CAKROE010000133.1 GCA_934371915.1 uncultured Blautia sp.
AGTGGACGAGGCATATGCGGGAGATATCATCGGTGTCTTTGACCCGGGTATCTTTTCCATCGGTGATACGATCTGTGCACCGGGAAAGAAATTTGCATTTGAAGGAATCCCGACTTTCGCACCGGAGCATTTTGCACGTGTACGTCAGATCGATACCATGAAACGTAAACAGTTCGTCAAAGGGATCAATCAGATCGCACAGGAAGGTGCCATTCAGATCTTCCAGGAGTTCAATACCGGTATGGAAGAGATCATCGTCGGCGTTGTCGGTGTACTTCAGTTTGACGTTCTGAAATATCGACTGGAAAATGAATACAACGTAGAAATCCGTCTGGAAAACCTTCCATATGAACACATCCGCTGGATCGCAAACAAAGATCAGGTTGATGTGGCAAAGATTTCCGGAACTTCAGATATGAAGAAAGTTACAGACCTGAAAGGAAATCCGCTGCTTCTGTTTGTCAATGCATGGAGCGTGGGTATGGTTGAAGACAGAAATCCGGATCTGGTGCTTACAGAATTCAGTAAATAAACCTTTTAATTTGCAGTCAGATTTGATATACTAAAACCATCAATTATTCGATTCGGAATCCGCAGGAGGAATTGGAATGGCAGAAAAAAGAACAACTTATAAATTACAGGACGTAGGAGGAATCGGCGAAGTAAAGATCGCTGATGAAGTAGTTACCGTGATCGCCGGACTTGCAGCAACAGACGTAGAAGGTGTGGCTTCCATGGAAGGCAATATCACAAACGAACTGGTAAGCAAGCTTGGTGTCAAGAACCTTTCCAAAGGCGTTAAGGTAACCGTACTTGAAGGTGTTGTTACGGTAGACCTGACACTGAACATCGAGTTTGGCAAGAATATCCTTGAAGTCAGCAAGAAAGTTCAGGATAAAGTAAAATCATCCATTGAAAATATGACAGGCCTTGAGGTTGCAGATGTAAACATCCGCATCGCAGGTGTTGATATGGAGAACGAAAAAGGAAAGTAAACCTTTCCTTTTTTCTTTACTGTGAGAGTACTGCACAGTTATGGTTTGATAATGAATGTCTGCGTGAGCAGACATTTCCTAGGAGGAAATATGCGAAGAAGCGAGCAGAGAGAACATATTTTTAAACTGTTGTTTATGACACAGTTCAATACAGAAAACGAGATGCCGGAACAGCTTTCCATCTATTTCGAGGGACTTGGTGAAGTCAGTGAGAAAGATCAGGAAGCAATCCAGCAGAAATACGATCACATTCTGGAACATCTGGACGAGATTGACGGAATCCTGAATGATTACAGTCGCGGATGGAAGACTACACGTATGAACCGTGTGGATCTGACTGCTCTGCGTCTGGCAGTTTATGAAATGAAAATGGACGAGGATGTTCCGGTCGGAGTAGCGATCAACGAAGCTGTTGAGCTTGCCAAACTTTTTGGCGGAGAAGATTCCGGCTCCTTTGTAAACGGTGTCCTTGGCAAGATTGCAAGCGGTAAGAAAGATTCCGGTGAAGAACCGAAACATCCGCGCCGTCAGACACATTCTGCAAAGATCATTATCCGGTCTTCAAAGAAAGATCACAGGAAAGCGCCTGAAGAAAGCGCAGAATAAGAATAAAATGAAAAACATTTTTTCAGTCGGACAGATCAACCGATATGTAAAGAACATGTTTACGCAGGATTTTATCCTGCAGAAGATCTATGTCAAGGGAGAAGTCTCCAACTGCAAATATCACACCAGCGGACATATCTATTTTTCACTGAAGGATGAGACTGGTGTGCTTTCCTGCGTCATGTTTGCAGGACACAGGAGGGGACTTGCGTTCCGCATGAAGGACGGCGACCGTGTCGTTGTCGGCGGAGCCGTGGACGTTTACGAAAGAGACGGCAGATATCAGCTTTATGCCAAAGAAATCACACTCGAAGGTGCAGGTGCACTTTACGAGCGTTTTCTTGCATTAAAGGCAGAACTCGAAGAAATGGGAATGTTTGCTGAAGAATATAAACAGCCCATTCCGCACTATATTCGCAGACTTGGTGTGGTTACTGCGCCGACCGGTGCTGCTGTTCAGGATATCCGCAATATTTCGCTGAGGAGGAATCCATATCTTCAGATTATTTTGTATCCGGCACTGGTTCAGGGCGAAGGTGCGGCAGACAGCATCGTACACGGAATCCATATGCTGGATCAGGCAGGTGTGGATACGATCATTGTAGGACGTGGAGGCGGATCAATCGAGGATCTGTGGGCTTTTAACGAAGAGAAGGTTGCGAGAGCAATCTTTGAATGCAGGACACCGGTGATCTCCGCGGTAGGACATGAGACAGATTTTACGATTGCTGATTTTGTATCCGATCTGCGAGCACCGACACCATCTGCAGCGGCAGAACTGGCCGTTGATGATTTCAGGCAGATCATGCAGGAAATCCGAAACGGACGTGAACGTCTCACGCGTGGAATGAATGGAAAGCTTGAACTGTACCGTATGAAACTGGCGAAATACCAGATGCGGATGCAGTATTTAAGCCCGGAAGGAAAGCTTCGTGACAGCAGGCAGCGCCTGATCGATAACGAAAACAGGATTCGTAAGGCAATGCAGGACAAGGTACTGGGATATCGTCATCAGCTTGGCATCTATCTGGAACGCTACAGGGGACTTTCACCGCTGGAGAAACTGAATCAGGGATATGCGTTTGTAGCTGATATGGAAGGTCACGGAATCCGTTCCGTAGAGCAGGTACAGCCGGGAGATACCGTAGAAGTAAATGTGACAGATGGTGTACTTGAAGCAGAGATACGGCATATCAGAAGGGAAGACTGGGAAAATGACACAGCAGACAACAGATAACGAAAAACATATCGAAGACGTCTTTCAGGAGCTTGACGTCATTGCGGAAAAACTGGAAAGCAGTGACACTTCACTGGAAGACTCTTTTCGTTTATACAAAAAAGGAATGGAGCTTCTGAAATACTGCAGCGGCAAACTTGACACAGTAGAGAAAAAGATGCTCCAGATGGATGAGGATGGAACATTACGTGAATTTTAAAGAAGAATTACAGCAGAGAACCGCTTATGCGGAAGAAGTGATACGTAAATGGCTGCCGGCAGAAGAAGGCTTTGCCCTGACGATGGCACAGGCAATGAATTACAGTATGTGCGCGGGTGGAAAGAGACTTCGTCCGATTCTTCTGCTGGAAACATTCCGTCTGTTCGGAGGAGAGGGAGAAGTTGCGGAGCCTTTTATGGCAGGAATCGAGATGATCCACACGCATTCACTGATCCATGATGATCTTCCGGCAATCGACAATGACGATTATCGCAGAGGCCGTCTTACCACGCACAAAGTTTATGGAGAAGCCATGGGCGTTTTGAGCGGTGTGAGCCTTTTAAACTATGCTTATGAGACTATGCTGCGTGCTTTTTCCATGACGGATAATACGGATCGTGTGATCCGTGCACTTCGGATCATGGCGGACCGGACAGGTATTTACGGTATGCTTGGCGGACAGAGCGTTGACGTGGAAAACGACGGCAAACCGATTGACAAGGCAACGCTGGATTATATCTATGAACACAAAACCTCTGCACTGCTGGAAGCATCCATGATGACCGGTGCCGTACTTGCAGGCGCCGATGAAGAACAGGCGAAAATGATCGGCGAAGCCGCTTCTGCAATTGGACTGGCATTTCAGATTCAGGATGATATCCTGGATGTGACCTGTACCAGCGAAGAACTTGGCAAACCGGCACACAGTGATGAAAAAAACAACAAAGTTACGTATGTAACCTTATTTGGAATCGAAGAAGCGTCTGCACAGGTCAGGAAACTTTCTGAAAAAGCAGTTGAGATTCTGGACAGACTGAATAATAAAAACGAATTTCTGGAGGCTCTGATCAGAGAGATGGCAGAGCGCAGGAAATGAAAGAGGGATACGAAGGATGCTGGAAAAGATCAATAAGCCAAATGACATACACAAAATTGCACTGGCGGATTTTCCACAGCTTGCAGAGGAGATCCGGCAGTTCCTGATAGAATCCGTAAGTCACACAGGAGGCCATCTGGCATCCAATCTGGGTGTCGTGGAGCTTACTATGGCACTTCACAATGTACTGGAATTTCCGGAAGATAAGATCGTATGGGATGTAGGACATCAGGCATATACACACAAGATTCTGACCGGAAGAAAAGAAGGGTTCAAAAATCTGCGTAAAGAAGGCGGCATGAGCGGCTTTCCGAAGCGTTGTGAGAGCGACTGTGACGCATTTGATGCAGGACACAGTTCCAATTCTGTTTCGGCAGGTCTGGGCTATGTGCGCGCCAGAGATCTGCAGGGACAGAAATATCGTGTGGTATCTGTGATCGGAGACGGCGCACTCACCGGAGGAATGGCATATGAAGCATTAAATAATGCGGCAGAACTCAAGACAAATTTTATCATTGTACTGAACGATAATAATATGTCTATTTCTAAAAACGTCGGTGGCATGTCGTCTTATCTGAGTGCACTTCGTACAGCAGAAGTCTACACCGGCATGAAGATCAATGTGACAAAAACACTCAAGAAAATACCGAAGGTGGGAACGGCTGTGGTAGATACGATGCGCCGCACAAAGAGCAGTATCAAGCAGCTTATCATACCGGGCATGCTTTTTGAAAATATGGGCCTGACGTATCTGGGACCGGTTGACGGTCATGATATGCGTCAGATGATGAAACTTTTTAACGAGGCAAAGCGAGTCGAAGGACCTGTTATTGTTCACGTTCTGACACAGAAAGGACGGGGTTATGAACCGGCAAGTCTGCACCCGGAGCAGTTTCATGGTACAGGACCGTTTGATATTCGTACCGGAAGACAGCTCGCCGCAAAAAAAGGACCTTCCTGGACGGATGTTTTTTCAGATGTAATGGTGCGTCTGGGCAAAGAAAATCCGAAGCTTGTAGGAATTACAGCTGCCATGAAAGAAGGCACCGGCCTTGCGG
>CAKROE010000134.1 GCA_934371915.1 uncultured Blautia sp.
TTTTCTCGTACCCATCTCCGGATTTTCCTGATTGTTCGGTACATCCAGGTATTCTACCTGTCCTTCCGGATAATTGTCGATCACAAGCTTGACCGGATCCATGACAGCCATCATACGAGGACGTTTTAATTTGAGGTCTTCGCGAATGCAGTACTCAAGCATTGCGTAATCTACAGAGCTGTTTGCTTTGGAAACACCGCAGAGATCTACAAACATCTTGATGGATTCCGGTGTGAAACCACGTCTGCGCAGTGCGGCGATGGAAACAAGACGAGGATCATCCCATCCGTCTACGATGCCGTCTTCGACCAGTTTCTTGATGTAACGCTTGCCTGTTACGACATTTGTCAGGTAAAGCTTTGCAAACTCAATCTGTTTCGGTGGCTGCGGATATTCGAGCTCACGTACTACCCAGTCATACAGCGGGCGATGATCTTCGAATTCGAGTGTACAGATAGAATGTGTGATACCCTCGATCGCATCTTCAATCGGATGAGCGAAGTCATACATCGGATAGATGCACCATGTATCGCCGGTTCTGTGGTGAGTCATATGAGCAACACGATAAATGACCGGGTCACGCATGTTCATATTCGGAGATGCCATGTCGATCTTTGCGCGGAGAACCTTTTCTCCATCGGCATATTTGCCTTCTTTCATTTCCTCAAAAAGCTGAAGGTTTTCTTCTACAGAACGGTTGCGGTACGGGCTTTCTTTACCAGGCTCTGTCAGAGTGCCACGATACTGGCGGATCTCGTCAGCAGTCAGGTCACAGACATAAGCCTTGCCTTTTTTGATCAGCTTGATCGCTGCTTCATACATCTGACCGAAATAATCGGAAGCGAAGAAAAGTCTGTCCTCCCAGTCAGCACCGAGCCATTTGATATCTGCTTTGATGGATTCTACAAATTCACTTTTTTCTTTTGTAGGGTTGGTATCATCAAAACGCATATTAAACTTGCCGTTGTATTCTTTGGCAAGTCCATAATTCAAAAGAATGGATTTGGCATGTCCGATATGGAGGTATCCATTAGGTTCCGGTGGAAAGCGGGTGTGGACGGTGTCGTAAACGCCATCAGCCAGATCCTTGTCAATGATGTTTTCAATAAAATTTTTAGAAACGGTTTCGTTATCCATCTCTTTCCCTCCTGAATGGTTCTTTAAAGGTTAATCATATCATAAAAATGTGGAATTTAAAAGATTTCCTGCGAAAAATATAGAAAAGAAAAAAGATTTTTATAAAAAGGAAAAGTATTTGTGGAAGAAACTATTTTTATATGGAAATATTGCTTGACAATACCGGGGGGGGGTAATCCATACTTGATGTATAAAAATATGCTTCTATGCAGGAAGGAGAAAAAGAAATGAAAGCAAAAAAAATAGCGGCACTGGGTCTTTCTCTTATGATGACCATGAGTTTATGCGGAGATGTCCTTGCGGCGGACATACCGGTGCAGGAGGAGGCAGTTGTTTCCGTAGAAGACATTGCCGGAGAAACGGAAGATGAGGAGATCACTTTTGCAGAATCAACGGATGAAGGAATGTACGAAGATACCGGAGATTCTGAAGATAATGTAGAGATCGCGCTCGAGAGTGAAGACGGAGAAGAAGAAAGCGTTGAGGATGCATTTTCATCAGAAGAAAATACGGCTGCACTTGAGGACGAAGACATTGCGTCTCATCGGGAACTGGACGAATCTGATGCGGATGATATTTTTGCCTGGTATGAAACGGAAGATGGTACTGTAACGATCACAGCATACTGGGGAAAAGAAAGCGTAGTGACGATACCGTCAGAACTGAAGGGACATGCGGTTACGACGCTGGATAATGTTTTTAGCAATAGTTCTGCTGTTACAGAGGTTATAATTCCGGATTCTGTACAGACAATTAAAAAAAGTTTTATGAACTGGCCAAATCTTACCAAGATTACGTTGGGAAGTGGTGTGAGCGAGATTGATGATACATACACGTTTTTCGAATGCCCTAAGTTAAAGACTATGATCGTAAGTGATAAAAATACGACGTACAGTGCGGAAAACGGAATACTTTATAATAAAGCAAAGACAGAAATCAAATATGTATGCGAGGGAATTTCCGGTGACATTAAAATTTCGGATAAAGTAGAAGAGATTAAAGACTGTCAATTTTGGGAACGCTCGGGGATGACGGGGATTACATTGCCAAATGGACTGAAACGTATTGGACGTAATGCATTTTATTATTGTACAGGTCTGACCAGTGTTGTGATTCCGGACAGTGTACAGGAAATTGATATGTGGGCATTTAAGGGATGCTACGGCATCAGAAGTGTCAGCCTTGGAAGGGGAGTTAAATATCTACATGATTCATTTACTGATAGTAAAGTGTTGACGAGCATAGTGATTCCACCTGAAGTAAAAGGTATGGAGCATTATGCAGTGGGATATTATTATGACAGTGATGCCAATGAAATGGTACAGGTCAGGGATTTTGTAATATATGGAGAAAAAGGTTCAGCGGCTGAAAAATATGCAAATGAATATGGTTTCACTTTTATAAGCAAGAGCTTTTCAGGCGGAACTTCATCTGACACTCAGAACTACAATATAATTACTGCCTCCAATAAAACAATGACCGTCAGTGCTTCTAAGGCAAGGACATGGGCAATCAATGCAAAAGCAAAAGGCGGAGCAAAGCTGAACTACAAGAGCAGTAATGCAAAGGTAAAAGTATCTTCAACCGGTAAAGTAACCATTCCGAAGAAGTTTGCCGGAACAGTAAAGATCACTATTACAGCATCCGCGACCAAAGCTTATGCCAAAACAAGCAAAGTTGTAACACTGACAGTAAAAAAAGCTGCCAACCCGATGAAAGTAACTACGAAGAATCAGAAGATCAAAGCTTCTGCGATAAAGAAAAAAGCGAAAACTTTTACGATCAAAGTTACTAAAGCACAGGGAAAAGTTACATACAAATCTTCTGCATCGAAATACATCAAAGTTGCCAAAAACGGAAAGGTAACCATCAGGAAACGCACACCAAAAGGAAAATACAAAATTACCGTGACCGCCGCAGGCAAAGGCATTTATGGTAAGAAATCAAAGGTTATTACCATTACTGTAAAATAAAAACAGTTAAAAAATGACGTAGATCTCAATGGAAAGAGATTTGCGTCATTTTTACTTTGAAGAAGATACGGCATAAATCATTGACAGCCACATATACTATGAATATAATAAAAGTACAGAATATTGTACGTAAAGGAGGGCTGTACATGTTAGCGGTTAATTACACAAACTTACGAGAAAATATGAAAAATTATATGGATAAAGTTACAGACGATTACGAAACAATGATAGTCACCCGGAAGAATAACAGAAACGTAGTTATGATGTCTGAAGAATCCTATAATAATCTTATGGAGAATTTGCACGTTATAGAAGATCGGGCAAATTATGACTGGCTTATGGAATCCAAGGCACAGCTGCAGGCGGGAAAGGCAAAGATTCATGAATTAAAAGAGGTTGAATGATGAATAAAGTGTTTACTCAGAACGGATGGGCTGATTATATTTACTGGCAGACAGAGGACAGAAAAACACTAAAGAAAATCAACTCTCTGATTGAGGATATTTGCAGAAATGGAAATCAGGGAATCGGAAAGCCGGAACCGTTGACCGGAGATTTGGCAGGTTTCTGGTCGAGAAGGATTAATGATAAAGACAGACTGATTTATCAGATTGATGATGAAAATGTGTATATACTGGCATGCAGATATCATTATTCAAGGTGAGAATAGTACAGATAGTAAAAAAACTGCTTTTATGCAGGAAGGAGAAAAGAGTAAATGAAAGCAAAAAAAATAGCGGCACTGGGTATTTCTCTTATAATGACCATGAGTTTATGCGGAGATGTCCTTGCGGCAGACATACCGGTGCAGGAAGAAATGGAAGCTGTTTCCGTAGAAGACGCTGCCGGGGAAACGGAAGATGAGGAGATTACTTTTGCAGAATCAGCGGATGAAGGAACGGACGAAAAGACCGGAGATACGGAAGATGATGAGGAAATCACAGTCGAGAGTGAAGATGGAGAAGAAAAGAAAGATGAGAATGTATTTTCATCAGAAGAAAATACGGCTGCGTTTGAAGGTGAGGACGTTGTAACTTATCAGGAGTCGGATTATGATGATGATATTTTTGAATATCATACGAATGAAGATGGTACTCTAACGCTCATATCATACAAAGGAACAAAAAATATAGTGACGATACCGTCAGAGTGTGATGGACATACAGTTACAGCGCTTAAGTGGGCGTTTAACACCTGTACAGAATGTTCTGTTATGGAAGTTATAATTCCGGACACCGTACAGACGATTGAACATAGCTTTGAGGCCTGCCCCAATATTACCAAGATTGTATTGGGAAGTGGCGTGACATCAATTGATGAAGAAGCATTTGATGGATGTCCGAATTTAAAAACAATAATCGTAAGTGACGAAAATACAGCGTACAGCGCAGAGGGCAGCATACTTTACAATAAGGAGAAGACAGAGATCCAAGATGTTTTAGAGGGAATTTCCGGGAACGTTAAAATCTCAGATAAAGTAGAAGAAATTAGAAACAGTCAATTTTGGGGACGCTCGGAGCTGAAAGGCGTTACATTGCCAAGTGGTCTGAAGCGTATTGGATATAATGCATTTCGTGGCTGTACAGGTCTGATGGGCATTGTGATTCCGGACAGTGTACAGGAAATTGATCCGGGGGCATTTAAAGAGTGCTCCGGCCTTCGGAG
>CAKROE010000135.1 GCA_934371915.1 uncultured Blautia sp.
AAGCTTTGCAGCTCCCTTCATCTCTTCTTCCAGAATACGGGAAACAATCTCAAGTTCTTCTTTTTTGGTCTCTATGAGAAGTTCATCGTGAACCTGCAATACCAGTCTGGATTTAAGGTTCTCCTGCTGTATCCTCTTATAAACATGGTTCATGGCAATTTTAATGATATCCGCTGCTGTTCCCTGTATCGGAGAATTCATAGCTACACGTTCACCGAAAGAACGCTGCATAAAATTGCCGGACTTCAGTTCCGGTATCGGACGTCTCCGTCCAAACATGGTCGTCACATATCCTTTTTCTTTTCCTTCGGCAACAAGGCCGTCCAGAAAACCTTTAATCTTCGGATATGTCTCAAAATATTTCTCAATATACTCTGCTGCTTCTTTTCGGGTAATGCTTAAGTCCTGACTGAGTCCGAAAGAGCTGATTCCATACACGATTCCGAAATTTACCGCCTTTGCATTCCGCCGCTGTAGAGACGTTACTTCTTCAAACGGAACATGGAATACCTGTGACGCAGTAAGACGGTGAATGTCCTGAGCTTCTCTGTATGCCTGAATCAAGGTTTCATCTCCGGACATATGTGCAAGTACACGGAGTTCAATCTGCGAATAATCTGCATCCAGAAATACATATCCTTCCTCCGGAACGAACACTTTACGTATCAGTCGTCCAAGTTCCATACGTACCGGAATATTCTGAAGATTTGGTTCCGTACTGCTGATTCGTCCGGTTGCCGTAATCGTCTGATTGAAAGTAGAATGAATTCTTCCATCGGCTTCGATCACTGCCGCAAGCCCATCTGCATAGGTTGATTTCAATTTTGTCAGCTGACGATATTCCAGAATATCTTTTACGATTGGATGTTCCACCGCCAGTTTTTCAAGAATATCTGCTGCTGTCGAATAGCCGGTCTTTGTCTTTCTTCCTCCCGGAAGTCCCATCTTCTCAAACAGGATCGTTCCAAGCTGTTTCGGCGAATTGATATTAAACTCTCCACCGGCCTCTTCATAAATCTGCTTTTCCAGTTCTTCAATACGTACCTGAAGTTTTTCACCATATGTTTTTAATTCTTCACCCTTTACACAGATTCCATATTTCTCCATAGAATCCAGCGTAAAAATCAACGGAAGTTCAATCTCCTGATAAACCTGCCACATACCACTGTCCTTCAGCGTATTTTCAAGCGGAATACGGGAGGCAAACGCTGTGTATGCCATATAACATCCATATGCCATTAAACCGTCAGAAGAGCTCTCCCACGCCTTTTTTAGGGAGTCTTTGCCAAGCAGGTCTTCCCGTGCAGGGAGAAGTGCGCCGTCCAGATATTCTTTGGCAACATCATCGTACGTATATGTGGATTTTAATGGATTCAGAAGATATGCTCCGATTCCGATGTCAAAGACCTGCGTTTCATCTTCAAGGGCCACATGTTTCAGGAACTGTTTGATATCAAACGCACAGAGCACTGTCGTCCGGGACAGATCTTTCAGGGATGCACACAGAAAGTCTCCGGTGAGCAGTCCTTCCACCGGTATATAGTAGATTTCTTCTTTCTCAAGGGCAATTCCAAGGCCATATACAGCTTCTTTGTCGGCAAGAAGCGAAATACCGACATATGCCTTACCGGATGCTTTTTTGAACAATGCATCCACACCGGAAAGATCACTGCAGGAAAAGAAATTCTGTTCGATTGGATTTTCCGGCACGACTGCTGTATCAAATTTTGAAAGAAGATTTTTGAATTCAAGCTGTTTGCAAAGCTGATATGCCTCTGGTGTATAGAGATCCTTCAGTTCTGCTTCTTCATATGAATAGTCAATCGGGCTGTCCGTATTGATTGTCGCAAGTGTTTTACTTAAGACAGCCATATCATAATGTTCACGCAGGGATTCTTTTGCTTTGTTCGGCTTCACTTCCTCCAGATGCGCATAGGCGTTTTCTATTGAGCCAAACTCTACGACCATCTTTGTTGCCGTCTTTTCACCAACTCCCGGGATGCCTGGAATGTTGTCAGCAGAATCTCCCATCAGAGCCTTTAACTCAATGATCTGCGGTGGTGTCACCTGATATTTCTCAATAACTTCCTGTGTGTGGAAATTCTCGATAGTTGTTTTTCCTCTTGAAGTCTTCGGAAGGCGGATCAGAACTTTTTCGGTAGCAAGCTGGAGAAGGTCACGGTCACCGGAAAGGATCGTTACATCCATTCCTTCTTTTTCGCTTCGTACAGCCAGTGTTCCGAGAAGATCGTCCGCCTCATACCCCGGCTTGGAAACAATCTTGATACCCATTGCTGTAAGAACCTCTTGGATCAGCGGCACCTGTTCCCTTAATTCCTCCGGCATCGGTTTACGTGTTCCTTTGTATGCATTGTAAATTTTGTGACGGAATGTAGGCTCATGAAGATCAAAAGCAACCGTCAGATATTTTGGCTTCTCCTCCTCAAGGATACGAAAAAGAATGTTAAGGAATCCATAAACCGCACCTGTATGTCTGCCTTCGGAGTTTGTCAGATCCGGAAGTCCGTAAAATGCACGATTCAGAATACTATGTCCATCAATCAGTAAAATTTTGTCACTCAAAATGTGTTCCCCCTGTATCTGTTTATAGGAAATGCGCTATATCCATGATAAAAAATATAATAAAAATAAGCAGCAGAATCGCAAATACTGCCAGCAAAAGGCCTGTCAGGAAATGAAACCACCGTTTCTTACGGATATATCTGCGTGATTTTCGGATATCCTGATCCAAAAGTTTACGAAAATCAAGTACGGAACTATCTTCCGGTTCATCCAGCTGCTGTATTGCTTCATGCACAATAAAATATGTCTCAAGTTCATCATAACAGGACGAACAATGACTGATATGATCCAGAAATTCTTCAAGTTCATCGACGCTTAAGCTATGATTGATGTATTTTGTCACCATGCTCTCAGCGGTTCTGCATTCAATATCCGGCATTCTTTCTTCCTCCTGTTCCTTTTTTCACTTCTTTGTAGTATAGCACAAAAAGAGGTACTTCACAACGACCGTTTCGTCGGAAGTACCTCTTTCATATATAAGATCCTGCTATTCTTCTGTTACAGCAGCCGGAGTTTCTTCCGGAGCCTCGAGTATTTTCATAAATTCATCGCCGGTGATCGTCTCATGCTCATACAGATATTTTGCCAGCTCATGAAGCTTGCCGATATTGTCCTGAAGGATCTGCAGCGCTTTCTCATGCTGTCTCTTTACAAGCTCTACAACTTTCTTATCAAGAAGTGTCTGCGTCTCAAAAGAGCAGGCAAGGCTGGAATCTCCGCCAAGATACTGGTTGCTGATATTTTCCATGGCAACCATATCAAAATCATCACTCATGCCGTAGCGTGAAATCATTGCTCTTGCAATCTTGGTTGCCTGTTCAATATCATTGGAAGCACCTGTTGTAATAGAATGGAAGATAAGTTCTTCCGCTGCCCGCCCGCCTGTAAAAGTAGCAATCTTATTTTCCAGTTCTTCTTTTGACATCAGATAATGTTCATTGTCATCTACCTGCATCGTATACCCCAGTGCACCTGATGTACGCGGAATGATCGTAATCTTGTGTACAGGAGCTGATTCTGTCTGTTTGGCTGCGACAAGTGCATGTCCGATTTCATGGTAAGATACGATCAGTTTCTCTTTATTGGAAAGAACACGATTTTTCTTCTGGTATCCTGCAATAACCACTTCAATACTTTCTTCAAAGTCTGCCTGCGTCGCAAATTTACGTCCGTCGCGAACCGCACGAAGTGCTGCTTCATTGACAATATTTGCAAGTTCCGCACCGGAAGCTCCGGCAGCTGCCTTTGCAATATCATCAAATCGAACAGTATCTGCAATTTTAATTTTTTTTGCATGAACCTTCAGAATCTCTTCTCGACCCTGCAGATCCGGAAGTTCTACCGGAATACGGCGGTCAAAACGTCCCGGACGGAGAAGTGCCGGATCAAGCGAATCCGGACGGTTGGTTGCCGCCAGAATTACAACACCCTTAGAGCCATCAAATCCATCCATTTCTGTAAGGAGCTGGTTCAGGGTCTGCTCTCTCTCGTCATTTCCGCCTGTAAAACCGGCACCGTCACGCTTCTTACCAATTGTATCAATTTCATCAATAAATACGATACACGGAGCCTTCTCATTTGCCTGTTTGAAAAGATCTCGTACTTTCGCAGCACCCATACCGACAAACATTTCTACGAATTCAGAACCGGAGATTGAGAAAAACGGGACTTCTGCCTCACCTGCAACTGCTTTTGCAAGAAGTGTCTTACCTGTACCAGGTGGGCCCACAAGCAGGGCTCCCTTCGGCATAGACGCACCAATCTCTGTATATTTCTGAGGATTGTGCAGATAATCTACGATTTCAGTAAGAAGATCCTTTGCCTCGTCTTCTCCTGCAACATCGGAGAATTTAATTCCTGTGGAGGATTTTACATAAACCTTTGCATTACTCTTTCCAAAAGACATTGCCCCGCCAGGGCCGCCGCCCATCGAAGACATCATCTTCTTACTCAGCCAGCGTCCGATAAAGATAAAGATGACAATTGGGACAACATAGCTCAAAAGAAGTGTCATAAGGATTGATGGACTTTCCGGAAGGACTTCATCCATAGTCACACCTGCATCCAGCAGACGATTGACCAGATCAGCATCATCCATCTTGACTGTCTTGCATAAAACAGTTCCATCTATATCGTCTGC
>CAKROE010000136.1 GCA_934371915.1 uncultured Blautia sp.
GACCTCAGCAAAATCCGTCCGGTAGTTGCCAGACCGGATTTTGTAGATAATGTTGTTCCTGCAGAAGAAGCATGTGGCATCGAGATCAACGAAGCATTCCTTGGTTCCTGTAACAATGGACGTATCGAGGACCTGCGTGTGGGGGCCGAGATCATCAAAGGAAAAAAAGTATCTGACAAAGTACGTTTCCTTGTTGTTCCGGCAAGCCAGACCATCTATCGTCAGGCGCTGAAAGAAGGACTGATTGATATCTTTATGGAAGCCGGCGCAATCGTTATGAACCCGAACTGCAGTGTGTGCTGGGGAAGCTGTCAGGGTGTTATCGGCGAAAACGAAGTTCTGATCAGTACAGGAACACGTAACTTCAAGGGACGTGCAGGACATCCGAGCTCCAAAGTATATCTTGGATCAGCAGCAACCGTTACTGCTTCTGCAATTGCAGGAAAGATCGCACTGCCGTCTGAAATCTGAGAAGCAGGAATATAAGAACGGAATACAAACAGCGAATACATATTCAGTGAGGGAACATAGATTATGGAAAAGTTTACAGGTAAAGTCTGGGTACTTGGCGATGACATTGATACGGATATCATCATTCCGACCGAGTATCTGGCACTCAAAACAATCGACGATATGAAACAGTATGGATTCAGCCCGCTTCGTCCGGAGCTGGCAGGTCAGATCCAGAAAGGTGACATTATTGTTGCAGGCAAAAATTTTGGCTGCGGTTCATCCAGAGAACAGGCACCGGAGATCATCAAAGCGCTTGGAATCCAGTGTGTCATCGCGAAATCTTTTGCAAGAATTTTCTTCAGAAACTCTATCAACAACGGTCTTCTTCTGATCGAGCAGCCGGATCTTCATGATGACATCAAAGAGGGAGATACTGTGACTGTTGTGATGAATGAGCATATAGATTATAATGACAAACAGTACCCGATTGCTTCCCTGCCGGAGAACCTGATGAGCATCATTCAGGCGGGCGGACTTGTAAAAGCCATGCGTAAACTGAACGGACTGGACTAAGGAGGTGGATCAGATGGGTGAAACAGTTATTGAAAAGATTATCAGAAACAATGTGGGCCATGCCGTAAAACCGGGTGATATCGTCACCGTCAATGTCGACAGAGTAATGATCCACGATATTTTTATTCCGTTTGTTGCAGAGAAATTCGAAGAAATGGGATTTCAGAAATTATGGGATCCGGACAAAGTAGTTTTGATCTATGATCATCTTGTTCCGGCAAGCCAGCTTGACGATACCAGACATTTTCACACAGGAGATGCTTTTGCAGAAAAATATGGCATGAAAAACGTACACAGAAGTGACGGAATCTGTCATCAGTTAATGACTGAGGCCGGTTATGTAAAACCGGGCAATATCGTATTTGGTACAGACAGCCACACGACTACATACGGATGCGTCGGCGCATTTTCTTCCGGTATCGGTTATACCGAGATGGCAAGTATCCTCGGAACGGGTACCATGTGGATCAAAGTTCCGGAGACGATCAAAGTTGTGATCGATGGAGAACTTCCGGAAAATGTCATGTCAAAAGATGTGATCCTGCGCCTGATCGGGGATCTCGGTGCGGACGGAGCTACATACCGTGCACTGGAATTTACAGGAAGCGCAGTGAAGAATATGTCTGTGGCAAGCCGCATGACAATTGCCAACATGGCAATTGAGGCAGGCGCAAAATGTGCGCTCTTTACTCCGGATGAAAAGACGGCAGAGTATTGTGAAATCGAACTGAACGATTTCCAGAAGAGCCTTGTCGGAGATGAGGATGCCACATATCTTAAAACCGTGACTTATCGTGCAGAAGATCTTGTTCCGGTTATGGCATGCCCGTCGCAGGTAGATAAGATCCGTGATGTCAGCACACTGGAAGGAACTGAGATTGATCAGGTATTTATCGGCTCATGTACAAACGGACGTCTGGAAGACCTTGCAGCAGCAGCGGAAGTTCTGAAAGGAAAAAAAGTTGCCGATTATGTAAAACTGATCGTAACACCGGCAAGCCGTAAGATCTACAGACAGGCAATCGAGCTTGGTATTCTGGATATTCTGGCTGAGGCAGGGGCGATGATCACACATCCGGGATGTGGACTCTGCTGCGGTCGTGCAGGTGGTATCCTGACAGACGGAGAGCGTGTTGTAGCAACAAACAACCGTAACTTCCTCGGTCGTATGGGAACATCCAAAGTAGAAATTTATCTGGCATCTCCGAAGACTGCAGCAGCATGTGCAGTAGCAGGAAAGATTGTCAGCCCGAAATAAAATACATTTAATTAACAAAAATTTTCAAGAGGGAAGAAAAAATTTTCCCTCTTGACATCTTAATGATTTAGCACTATAGTATAACGCAGTGACAGCAATAACGAGGAGAAGTTTGCAGGAAAGAGGCCAGGGCCCACCGAAGGAGTAAAACTCTCAGGTATCCGTGTTATCGGACAGAAACTGTAAATGGATCGTTTCTCTGGAGACACCTGTTTAGGTACAGGGGCCGAAGGTGCAAGCGACGCGCAAGCGTCTTGAATCTCTCAGGCAAAA
This sequence comes from uncultured Blautia sp., assembly GCA_934371915.1. GTDB lineage: Bacteria > Bacillota > Clostridia > Lachnospirales > Lachnospiraceae > Blautia_A. The sequence continues at coordinate 2,558 of CAKROE010000136.1, forward strand.
GGACAGAGGATGCTTTTTTATAATTACATCCTGGAAGTTTATTCTTTTAGCAGTTCTTTTTTTGTCTGAGTTTCAGAGATTCTTATTATTATCCTTTTATCAGAGATTGATTCTTTTATTATTTCCCTTGTTTATGATGCTGAAAAATACATACGTAAGGAGAACTTTTTGAGATGTGGGAAGCAATCAATAATTTCTTAGTTGCAGTGGATGACAAAGTCTGGGGAGTGCCGCTTATGGTATTGATCATAGCCGGTGGTGTCCTGCTTACCAGCAGACTTGGATTTCTTCAGGTGCGTCGTCTTCCACTGGCTCTGAAATGGATGTTTAAGAATGAAGAAGAAGGAGACGGAGAAATCTCCAGTTTTGCAGCTTTATGTACAGCACTGAGTGCAACGATTGGTACCGGTAATATCGTCGGTGTGGCAACAGCAGTCTGTGCCGGAGGTCCGGGAGCATTGTTTTGGATGATCGTAGCAGCATTCTTTGGAATGGCAACGAAATATTCAGAAGGACTTCTGGCAGTTAAGTATCGTGTGGTTGCCGAGGATGGACACAGCCTTGGCGGACCATTCTACTATATCGAAAAAGGTATGGGAAGCAAATGGAAATGGCTGGCAAAGATCTTTGCATTCTTTGGTGTATGTGTTGGTCTCTTTGGTATAGGTACTTTCAGCCAGGTAAATGGTATTTCCAGTGCGGTACAGAACTTCTTTGATCCAAATAAAACAAACTGTATCAATATCCCGTTTTTGGGACAGTATTCTGTGGCTGTTGTTGTTTCTTCTCTGATTCTTGCATTCTGTGTGGCAGCAATCCTGATCGGAGGTTTGAAGCGAATTGCAACAGTCAGCCAGATTATTGTACCATTTATGGCAGTAATCTATATTGTGCTCAGTGTTGCTCTGATCATCTGCAACATTACAGAGATCCCGACAGCAATCGTAACTGTTGTAAAAGCAGCGTTTAACCCGAGTGCAGTGACAGGTGGTGTGGTTGGTTCCATGATCGTGGCAATGCAGAAAGGTGTCGCACGAGGAATCTTCTCCAACGAGGCAGGTCTTGGTAGTGCGCCGATCGCAGCAGCAGCAGCTCAGACAAAAGAGCCGGTACGTCAGGGTCTGGTAAGTATGACAGGTACTTTTATTGATACGATTATTATCTGTACAATGACAGGTCTGTCTATTGTCCTGACAGGCGCATGGCAGGTAGAAGGTATTGAAGGTGTACAGGTTACTACATATGCATTCCAGCACGGACTTCCGCTTCCGGCGAAATTCACAGCATTTGTATTGATGCTCTGTCTTGTATTCTTTGCATTTACTACCATCCTTGGATGGGATTATTACAGTGAACGTTGTCTGGAATATCTGACAAACGGACACCAGAAAAAAATCATTGTATACCGTTGGTTATATATTCTCGCAGTATTTAGTGGACCTTACATGACAGTAAGTGCTGTATGGACCATCGCAGATATCTTCAATGGTCTGATGGCAATTCCGAATATGATCGCACTGTTTGTATTGAGTGGAGTCGTAGTAAAAGAAACAAAAGCGTTTTTTAACGCAAAGAAACATAAAATGTAAAGGTGTAAAATGAATAATTCCTTCTGTTTTTCATAAAATAGACATTAGAAATGTCGAGAAAAACAGGAGGAATTTTTTTGAAGAAAAGAACAAAAACACTGCTCACCTGTCTGGCAGTGCCGCTTGGAGTTGGGTCCGTTTCCGGATTTCTGACACAGGGAAGCATGGATGCATTTGAAAAATTAAATCAGCCTCCGCTTGCTCCGCCGGGATGGGTATTTCCGGTAGTGTGGACCGGACTGTTTGCAATGATGGGAACAGCCTCTTACCTCGTAGCAATTTCACCAAAAACAGAAGAACGGAAAAAGGCACTGACGCTGTATGGGGTACAGCTTGCAGTGAATTTCCTGTGGCCGGTATTTTTCTTTAATGCAGGATGGTATTTCTTTGCATTTGCGTGGCTGCTTCTTTTGTGGTATCTGGTGTACCTCTGTATGAAGGCATTTTCAGAAATATCACAGAATGCCGGATATCTGATGATTCCATATCTGGTATGGCTGACCTTTGCAGGTTATCTGAATTTCTTTATCTTTCTTTTAAATTAAGCGGAAGCACTGTCTGAAAATG
>CAKROE010000137.1 GCA_934371915.1 uncultured Blautia sp.
GTTTGTTTACTATGCCGTCTTCGTTTAAGTCATATTTTCCTTTTTGTGCTTTGTTGTCATCTGTTATTGTTCCATAGTTTTCTATGATGGTTGTTAAATCTTCGATTTCGATTTCTCCGTTTTCGTCAAGATCTCCTGCATAGATATTAATGTCATCTATAGTAATTGTTTCCCCATCTTTTACTACTATATTTGTTAATCTATATTCTAGATATGATGTTTTTGTTACTACTAAATCATATTCTCCTTCTTTTAGGTCTAAGTTGTATGTACCATCTGGATTTATCTCGATTTCTTGGATTACCTCTCTTGGATTTTCTGCATCTTTTTCATCTCTTGTGTCTGATGTTTTGTATACCTTTATTGTTGCTGTTTGCTTTGTTTGATCTGTTGCTTGTGTTATTACTTTTCCAGTTATTGCAGGTGGTCTTTTTTGTATTCTTACTGTGTACTCTTTTTCTTCCCCTGCTCCGTTTTTTACTGTTACTGTAACTTCTGTTATGTTTTCTTTTAGACTTATATTTTTTTGATTTGTTGGTGTGTTATATGATGTTTCTCCATTTTTGTCTTTTATTTTTACTTGTGATGTTTCTGAGGTTACTTCTGCCCATAATGAGCTGTTGTCTTGACTATAGTCTACTTTTACTAAGTAGATTCCGTCATCTCCTTGTGTTACTTCCTCATTGTCTACTTTGATTTTTACTTTCAAATCTTCTAATATATTTGGTTCTTCTATTTCTTTGATTTTTAAAACATAATCTTTTTCTTGGTCTATTTCCTCATCAAACATTGCTGTTAATTTGATTGGTATTTCTTTGTCTGCTAGTGTACAGTTTGTATATGTATTTTCACTTTGTGTTCTGGCATTTCCTTTTATGCTTACATATTCTTCTGTATCACTTGCTATTGCGTGTATTTCTGCTTTTGTTGTTCCTTTTTTAACATCAATTTCAAATGTGTTATCATCTATCTTTGTTGCTAACCTTCCATCTAAATATACTTTGTCTAGTCCTAAATTATGTTGTGGTTTGTGAATTGTTAGTGTACTTGTTCTTGTTGTTCCATCTATTGCTGTTACTGTAATTGTTTTTACTACATCTCCATTTGGTAGGATTACGTTTTCTTCTAATTGTCCTTGTTTTTCTTCTCCTCCCATTGTTACTTTTGCTAAGATATTTGATAATACTATTTTTACTTTTGATATTTTTTCTGATGATTTTACAGTTGTTTCATAGTTTCCGTCTTCGTCTTCTATTAAGTGTTTTCCATTTACTTCTAACCATTGTATTTTTGTGTCATTTGATAGACGTACAAACATTATATTATATGTTTTTGTTACTGTTCCATCTTGTGCTGTTATTACTATTGGTACTGTTATTGTTCCACTTGATAAATCTAGTTTTACTTTTTGTGAGTTTTCTCCTACTACCGTTTCTGTGTCTCCTATTTTTATACTTGCAAATTCATTTTCTGGAACAACTTTTATTGTGCTTGTTTCTTTTGTTTTTCCTATGGATACTATGCATGTTGGTACTGAATCTTTATCTTCAAATCTGTCTGTAATTTCTTGTCCGTCTACATAGATATGCTGTGCATCTGCATTACTTGATTTTCTTAATAGTTGTATTGTGTATTCTTGTGTTCTTCCTGATTCTGCAGTTGCTACAAATGTTATATACACTTCTTCTTGGTCTTTTACAGATATGTTGTTTATTGATATGATTGGTGTTCCTTTTGTTTCTCCTGATTTTATTGTTGTGTATTGGTTATTTGCTTCTATTGTTAGACTTACTTGTTCTATGTCTCTTGATAAATATTCTTTATATGTGTGTGTTGTTGAGTCATAGTTTGTTATAGCATTTTCTCCATCTTTTACAACTTTTATTGATACATCATCTGATATCAAGTTAATTTCTAGCACTTTTGTTATTTGTTCTGTTTGTGAATCTTGTGCTTGTATATTGATGTTTAATGTTATTTTTCTGTTTCCGTCTTTAAATATTTCAGTTGATGTTGCTGGAGTTTGTTGCCATTCTGTTCCATCTCCGATTTGTATTTTTGCGTGTGATTCATTTGCTGTTACTTCTATTAGTGCTTGTTGTGTGTCTTTTCCCTTATCATATACTGTTGCTACATATTTTCCGTCTACTTCTGATATTACTTTGTTATCTACTTTTACTGTTTTTATGCTTGTGTCTGTTGATTTTTTTACAATTCTGATATGGTATTCAGCTGTTTCCCCATTTTCAGCTGTTACAGTGGCTGTTATTTCTGTTATTTCACTTGCTATGTCTACAGTTGTTGTTATTGTTTTTGTTTGTGTATTTCCTGCCATTTCTATTGTTGCTTCGTCATTGTTTGTTGCTACTTGGATTGTTGCTTGTGTATCATTTCTTTCAATGTATTTTGTGTAAGTATTTGTTGTTGTGTCTATTTCGTCTGCTGTTTCGTTGTTTATGTTTATGTTACAACTTGTGTCATCTGATTTTCTTTCTATTATTACATTGAATGTTTTTGTTACACTTTCGTCTTGTGATTTTATTGTTATTTGTATTATTGTTTTCTTTTCTTGACTTAGTGTTATTGTTCTTCTGCTTGCTCCTTGTTCAGCTTCATTGTCTCCTATTGTTACTTTGGCATATTCGTTTGTTGCTTTTACATATATTCTTGCTGTTGTTGCGGTTTCTGTTGTTACTGCATAATATCCTTCTTCTGTTTCTATTGCGTCTTTTCCATCAACTTGGATTAATTCTAAGTCTGCATTATTTGATTTGTATTTGATTGTTACAGAATATTCTTTTATTCTTGTTGGGTCATTTGGATCTTTTGCTTGGATTATTACTGTTGTTTCTTCTCCTGTTATTTGTATTTGTTCTATATGTTCTTCTGCTGTTTTTTCTTCTCCATAAGTTCCTTCTACTCCTTGTTTTATTGATATTAATGCTTTTGGATTTTTTGGTTTTACTTTTAGTGCTGATTGTGTTACATTTCTATCTATAAATATTTCGTAACTTCCGTTTTTTATTGTACATTCATTGTCATCTATTTTTACACTTTCTAATCCTAAGTCTGTTACTTTTTGTATTGTTACTTTATATTCTTTTGTTTCTCCGTTTTCTGCTTTTATAGTTATTGCTATTTCTTTTGTTTCTTCATTCATTGTTATTGTTGCATTTTGTGTATTGTTTTCTGAATAGTCTCCATCTGCTATTTTTACGCTTGCATAGCTGCTTTCTGCTATTGCTGTTATATCAACATTTTCCATTGTGTCTGGTACTTTTACTAGATATGTGTTGTCAGATGTTTTTAGAATATCCCCATTTTCTATTCCTTTTACATCTATTGATTTTAGTTCTGCATTATTTGATGCTCTTATTATTGTTATTTCATAGTTTCCTATTGTTCCATCTTGTCCTGTTACTTGTACTGGTACACTTGTTGTTTCTTCTGTTGTTATTATTTCTTTTGTTGATTCTTTTGGTTCTGCTATACTTCCATCTATTGAGATTTTGGCTAATTCATCTCTTGCAACTACTTTTAGATTTACACTTTCTTGATTTCCTATTCTTATTGTTCCTTTGTTGTTTCTGTCTAATTCTATTACTTTTTCTTTTGTTTCTCCATTTTCTTCATAGTTGATTGTTATTGTTGCTCCAGTTTCATTTGGTAGTTTGTCTACTATTAATGTGTAATCTTTACTTGTTCCATCTTCTGCTTTTATTGTTATTGTGATTGTGTTTTCTAAGTCTGATGTTGTAACACTTGCTTTTTGTTCTTCTTGTGTTGGTGTTGTTCCATTTATACTTACTGTTGCATAACTATTATTTGCTATTGCGTCTATATTTACAGATGATGTTAAGTATTTCTTTGTTATATGATATTTTCCATCTGCATCTGTTTCAAGTGTTTCTCCATCTACTTTTAAAATGGCTAATTTGCAATCATCTGATTGATTTGTAACTATTAGTGTGTATTCTTGTGTTGTTCCGTCTTGTGCTGTTACTTTTATTTTTACTTGTACTTCTTCTGTGTCTTTTGCTATTGTTGCACTGGCTGTTCCTGTAACTTCTATATTGTTTTCTATTTGGACTTTTGCTTTTTCGTCTTCTGGTATTACATATAGTTCAAATGATGTGTCATTTTTGTTTACTCGTGTTTCATATTTGTTTACAGGTATTGCATTTGCTACTTTTCCATTGACTTTTACATTTAATAAGTTTACATTGTCTGGAAGTGCATTTATTATTAGTTTATATACTTTTGTTGTTCCATCTTCTGCTGTTACTGGTATATTTACTGTTAATGTTCTTCCTTCCATTTTTATTTCTCTGTAGGTTGCTCCTAATTCTTGTTCATTTGTGTTTATTCCTACTTTTGTTGTTAGTTCTTCTGCTATTGCTCCTATTGTTATTTTGTCTGCTTTTTTGTCTAAAGTATATTCATATGTGTCTTCTGATACACTACTTATTGTTGCTTCTTTTCCATCTACAGTTACTTTCTTTAAATTTGTATTACTATTTTCTGTGTAAATTTCTAGTGTGTATGTTGCTACTTCTCCATTTAGTGCTTTTACTAAAATTTCTACTTTTGTTGGTTCATTTTCCCCAATTTCTACCAATCTTGTGGATATCTTAGTTTCGTATTCTTCTCCATTTACACTTACTTTTGCTTGGTCATAACCTGCTGTTCCTATTACATCTACTTCA
>CAKROE010000138.1 GCA_934371915.1 uncultured Blautia sp.
TGTTCTATCATCTGGATAAACAGTATCCGGATATCATGAAAGAACTGATCGAACGGGAAGCGAAAGGAGAGCTGTAAGATGAAAGAACATACGATTGTTACTATCAGCCGTCAGTATGGAAGCGGCGGAAGAGAAGTTGCAGAGATTCTTGCAAAGAAGATGCAGGTGCGCTGCTATGACAGACAGATTGTATATATGGCGGCAGAAAGGATTGGAAACGGAGATCTGGATGTAGAAAGTATTCTGGAAGAAGCATATAAAGTGCCGGGCAGTCACAGCAGTTTTTTTGGCGGATTTGGAATTGGCAGTGAAATCATTCCGGATTACAATAAGATGTACAAAGAACAGGCAGCTCTGATCCAGAGACTTGCAGAAAAATCGGGCGGAGTATTCTTAGGACGTTGTGCGGATGCAGTACTTGCTGATTTTCCGGATTGTTATCACATATTCATCTACGCAGATGATGCATTCAGAGAAAGAAGAAGTAAGGAGGCTTACGAAGGCATCTCTCTGAAAGAGATGGAGAAAGAAGATGTATCCAGACAGAGATATTATAATTATTATACCGGAAGAACATGGGGCGATCCGCAGAATTATGATCTGATGATCAATACTGGTAAGATTGACCTGGAAGACGCGGCAGATATGATCCTGGATTATATCGAGAAAGTGCAATAAGTCAATGGGGACGGGGAAAATGGTTTTTTCTCCGTCCCCACTGGCTTTTTTTAAAAAGTCAGAAAATAAAATTATTTAGGCCTGAATTGTGATAAAATAAAAACAAGATTAAAGACCAGAGGGGACAGGAAAAAGGCCGGAAACACCGTCCCCACTGGCCGAAAGGAAGGATCGGTATGAAAAATTATTCAGAAGATACAAGCAGACAGTATCATATTCAGGTCGCCAGAGGAGAAATCGGACGCTATGTAATCATGCCGGGAGACCCGGGAAGATGCGAGAAGATAGCAAAATATCTGTATGATCCGGTACTGATTGCCAGCAACAGGGAATTTACAACTTATACGGGAATGCTGGACGGAGAAAAAGTCAGCGTGACATCGACAGGAATCGGAGGACCGTCGGCAGCAATTGCAATGGAAGAACTGGTACGCTGCGGGGCAGATACATTTGTCCGGATCGGAACCTGCGGTGGAATGCAGCCGGAAGTAAAAAGCGGTGATATCGTGATCGCGACTGGTTCGATCCGCATGGAAGGGACAAGCAAAGAATATGCACCAATCGAATATCCGGCAGTTGCCAGTCTGGAGGTAACGAATGCACTGGTGCAGGCTGCAAAAGAAGATGGCTGCACCTGGCATACAGGAGTGGTACAGTCAAAGGATGCATTCTACGGACAGCATGAACCGGAAGCAATGCCCGTCGGCTATGAACTGCTGAACAAATGGGAGGCATGGAAGAAGATGGGATGTCTGGCTTCCGAGATGGAATCAGCGGCACTTTTTATAGTGGCCGGTAAATTGCGTGTCAGAGCAGGGGCATGCTTTCTGGTTATGGCTAATCAGGAAAGAGAGAAACTCGGACTGGAAAATCCGGTGGTACATGATACCGATATGGCGGTCCGGACAGCGGTAGGTGCAGTGAGAAATCTGATCCGGTGTGACAAAGAAAGAGAATAACAGAAGAAGGGAAACAAGATGGGGAAGACAGAGAATAGAAACAAGCCGAAGTATAATCCAAAACAACTGATCGAAATTTCAATAGAACAGTTAAAGTATTCTTACACACCTTATTCAGGATTCAAAGTCGGAGCTGCATTATTGGCAAAAAATGGAAGCGTATATACGGGATGTAATATTGAAAATGCAGCATATACACCGACAAACTGTGCAGAAAGGACAGCATTTTTTAAGGCAGTAAGTGAAGGCGTGAAGGAATTCGATGCGATCTGTATTGTGGGAGGAAAAGACGGAGTCCTGACAGAATATGCACCGCCGTGCGGAGTGTGCAGACAGGTGATGATGGAATTTTGTGATCCGGAAACATTTCAGATCATTCTTGCAACGGATGTGGAACATTATGATATCTATACGTTAAAAGAGTTATTACCGTTGGGATTCGGACCTGGGAATCTGAAAAAAGAATAAGAGGGGGAAATCATGAAAGCAGAAGAATTAAAAGCATTACCGAAGGTAGAGCTGCACTGTCATCTGGACGGATCGCTGAGCCACACATTTATAGAAAAAAGACTGGGACGGAAAGTGTCACAAAGTGAACTCAGTGTATCTGACGACTGCAGAAGCCTGAATGAATATCTGAAAAAATTCGATCTTCCGGGAAAATGTATCATGGATGAAATCGGACTGCAAGAAGCTGGTTATGATGTATTAAGAAGTATGAAACAGGAAAATGTCTGCTATGCAGAAATCCGTTTTGCACCGCTTCTGTCTGAGACGCAGGATATGAACTGTAATAAAGTTATCGAAGCATTGCTTAACGGACTGGAAAGAGGGAAGAAAGACTTCGGTATAGAGTATGGAGTAATTACTTGTGCCATGCGCCATCACAGTGAAGAAGAGAATGTCAGGATGATCCGGGCTGCAAGAGCATATCTGGGGTATGGAGTATGTGCGGCGGATCTTGCAGGAGCAGAAAGCCTGTATCCGATGTCAGAGTTCTTGGAACTGTTTAAGAAGACGAAAGCACTTGGTATGCCATTTACCTTACATGCGGGTGAATGTGGAAGCGTACAGAATATTCTCGATTCAGTAGAAGCCGGAGCCGGCAGAATCGGACACGGAATTGCGATGAGAGGGCATGCCGGTATACAGAAAGAATTGCGGAAAAAAGGCATCGGTATCGAGATGTGCCCGATCAGCAATCTGCAGACAAAAGCGGTAGAAAGCACAAAGGATTATCCGATGCGGGAGTTCCTGGATGCCGGATTAAAGGTAACAGTAAATACCGATAACCGTACAGTCAGCAATACGACACTGACAAAAGAACTGGAATTTATCCAGAAGAATTATGGAATCACCGATGAAGAGATTCATCTTATGATGAGGAACGCAGTGGATGTGGCATTTGCGGATGATGCGGTGAAAGAAAGGATGTTGAAGTATGTATAAAAAACTGGAAAAATGTTTAAAAAGCATAAGAAAAAAGACGGATTTCAAACCAGAAAAAGCAGTCATCTTAGGATCTGGTCTCGGAGATTATGCCGAGAAGATCCAAATAGAAAAGATCGTAAAATATACAGACATCGAAGACTTTCCGGTATCAACTGTTCAGGGGCATAAAGGCCAGTTTGTCTTCGGATATGTGAAAGATGTCCCGGTCGTACTGATGCAGGGAAGAGTGCATTATTATGAAGGGTACTCCATGCAGGATGTTGTACTCCCGACCAGACTGATGGGAATGATGGGAGCAAAGGAAATCCTTCTGACCAATGCGGCAGGTGGCGTAAATCCATCATTCAAACCAGGGGACTTTATGCTGATCACAGACCACATTACAACGGCAGTACCAAGTCCGCTGATCGGACCGAATATCGAAGAACTCGGAACCAGATTTCCGGATATGAGTGAGGTGTACAGTAAGAAGCTTCAGGAAATCATTCGTAAAAGTGCGAAAGACTGCGGAATCGCTCTCCAGGAAGGCGTATACGTACAGTTGACCGGACCAAACTATGAGACACCTGCAGAAATCCGTATGGTCAGAAGCTGGGGCGCAGATGCAGTCGGTATGAGTACGGCGTGTGAAGCTATGGCGGCAAGACACATGGGAATGGAAGTGTGCGGAATCTCCTGCATTACGAACATGGCTGCAGGTGTCAGTGATGCAAAGCTTAACCACGCCGAAGTTCAGGAGACAGCGGACAGGGTGGCGGAAGATTTTGAAAAACTGGTGAGAGAAGTGATTGTTGGAATTTAATCCAGAAGGCTGTCAGAGGCAGACATTTTATAAAGCCACCTGGGACAATAAAAAAGCCATCTTTTCACGTCCCTCTGGTATTTTTTTGAATAAAATTGCTTGCTTAATATCCGTCAGATGATATAATGAGAAAAAAAGCGTGCACGTAAACGCAAAACCGGAGGAAGAAGTTATGGGAGTGACATTACAGCAGATTGCCGAAGCTGCCGGAGTATCCAGAGGAACAGTAGACCGGGCACTGAATGATCGTGGAAGGATCAAACCGGAAGTAGCGGAAAAGATAAAAAAGATAGCAGAAGAGATGGGCTACCAGCCGAACCGGGCAGGAAGGGCGCTTGCCATGGCAAAGCAGTCTGTACGGATCGGTGTGATATTACAGTCGGCAGACACACCATTTATGAAGAAGGTACTGAACGGAATTGAGGATGCCAAAGTAGAAGTAGAACGTATGGGAATCGAAGTCATGGTGAAAAAGCTGAGTGGGATTGATTCCGTGAAGGTTATGGACACGATGAAAAAGATGCGTGCGTCCGGATGCAAGGGGATTGCGATGGTTCCGGTAGAAGATGAAGAATTGAAGAAACTCATTCATGAATTTGTAGAAGAAGGTATATCGGTTGTGACTTTCAACTCAGATCTGGAGGACTCCGACAGACTCTGCTTTGTAGGACAGAATGCATTGCAGAGTGGTAAAGTGGCAGCAGGGCTGATGGCAGAGATCCTTCCTAAGGGAGCAAAAGTGCAGGTGATCTCGGGATATCCGTCGAATCAGTCGCACAGGAACAGGAGCAAGGGATTCATCAGTGACCTTAA
>CAKROE010000139.1 GCA_934371915.1 uncultured Blautia sp.
GGAGTGCATATCATAATCTGGAATTTTTGTACACAATAAGAAATAAAAAAGATAAAGCATATCTATATTCCGTATTGAAAAAAGTTGGACTTGATCCGAAAATGAAACGTCCAGTCGGAAAATTTTCACTTGGTATGAGACAACGTTTTGCAATTGCACAGGCCATTATGGAAGATCCGGGAATCTTGATTTTGGATGAGCCAATGAATGGGCTGGATAAAAATGGTGTAGAAGAGATCCGACGATTATTGTTGCAAATGAAGCAAGAAAATAAACTGATTATTCTGGCAAGTCATAACAGGGAAGATATAGATGTTCTTTGCGACGAAGTATATGAAATGGAAGATGGTGTGCTTCAAAAGACTTCCTTTGCAGGAGACTGACGTATGTGATATGATTCAGTATATTGAAAGGGAAGTCTGGTGATATGAAAATGCGTATTCTGTTATGTGATGATGATACTCTTGTGTTGGAACAATTAAAGAAATTGCTGGAATATTTTTTTGAAAATGTACATGTAAAAATCCCGGAAATTGTATCATATACAAGTGGTGAGGAACTTCTGAAGGATAAAGAGCAAAAAGATATTGTCTTTCTGGATATTGAAATGCCAGGCGTAGATGGAATATATGTTGGAAATGAATTGAAGGCAGAGAACAGAAATGTGATTATTTTTGTTGTTACTTCATATTCTGAATATCTGGACGAGGCTATGAAGTTCCACGTGTTTCGATATATTTCAAAGCCATTAGATGAACAACGAGTTTTACGAAATTTTAAAGATGCATTGGTATGCTATAATACGATGACAAGGGAAATTCCGATTGAAACTCATGAAGGCATTTATACAATGCCATCATCCTATATCATTGCTATTGAAGCAAGTGGAAGAAAAGTGGTTGTTCACACAATAAAAAGAGATTATATTTCTGTACACAATCTGAATTACTGGCTGGATATCCTTCCCAAAAATAATTTTTTTCAGACACACAGAAGTTACATTATTAATTTTGAACATGTAACAGAGTTCGATCATACAGTGATACATATGTTCCAGGGAAATTATACAGCATATCTTACCAGACGGAAGTATACAGCATTTAAGAACGCATATCTTTTATATCTTGAAAGTATGAGGTGAGAGTTATGGAACATATGGTGTTATTGATTTTCAGCTTTCTTGTGGAAGCGGTTATTATATGGCAATATTCTTCCGGACTGTTTGTGCCTGGACGTTCAAAGAAAAGTCGAATGGTATTTATAGGGATTTTTTATGTCATACTATTTTTTGTTGCAATGGCAGGAAAAGTATGGCTGAATATTATTCTGTACTTTTTAGTAAATGCTATGTTTTTATATACTCAGTTTAAAATAGATATCATGCTTGCAATCTTTCATTCTGCGATAGTGACGACGATTATGGGAAGCTCAGAATTTGCTGTGTTTACTTTGACATCATGGTTTATTCCTCATTTCTTAGATAATGCTAAAAGTGGATTGTTTATATATACACTTTTTAGTAAAATCCTGCTTTTTACAATCATTAATTTGTTGCTGAACTTTTTTAGAAAGACGAGTTCCAGGCAGGAAGATTATAAGGAAAATACAAATTTTGCTTTAATGTTGATTCCAGTTTTCAGTATATTTATCATGGTTACATTCTTTAGTATTGGAGAGAAGTTTGTCCTTACAACACAAATGAATAGCATGATTACATTAAGTGCAGTATTTCTCTTAGGAATTAATCTGATCGTATTTGGAATTAATCAATATAATCATCAGCGAAATGTAGAATTTACAGATATGCAGCTATTACTTCAAAAGGAAGCAGATTCTGCTGAATATTATAAAATGCTCCTGTCCCAGACAGAAAATCGAAATATTCTGATTCATGATATAAAGAAGCATTTGCAGACAATAAAACTACTGAATGATAAAGTTGAAAATGACAAAATAAATGCGTATATTTGTCAGCTTCTTGATTCATCGGATTTAAAAGAACCTGTGAGAATATGTGACAATGAAATGTTAAATGCGATTCTTGGACGGTATCAGCGGCAGTGTGTAAATAAACAGATTGATTTTCATGCAGATATCCGAAGTGGAGTCCTAAAACAGGTTTCGCCACATGACCTTACATCATTATTCTGTAATTTGATGGATAATGCAGTTGAAGCGGCTGAGAATATACCAGCAGCTTTTATAGAAGTTACTGCTCAAAAAAAGGAAAATTCTCCATTTTGTGTTATTGTAGTGATTAATTCATGTAGGGTGGCGCCAACATATGGTGCTGATAATTTACCCGTATCCAATAAGAAAGATGTGCGAAAACATGGTTATGGCATTAAAAGTATTAAAAAAGTTACTTGTCAATATGGCGGCAATCTCCAGATGTACTATGATGAAATAAGTGCTACATTTCATGCGATTATTACGCTGAAAGTATGTAAGTAGGTAATCATCCGTATCTGTTTTTTCGTTTTTTATTCTGCTACAATCTCCTTAAAACTCAGGAGGTATTCTATATCACTATGAATAAAGAAGAAAAAGCAAAACTCTGGTCTGACCGTATCCAGCAATGCCAGACCAGTGGGAAAACATGTAAACAATGGTGTGCAGAAAACGGTATCCCTTTATCTACGATGGGATACTGGACCCGCAGACTTGCTAAAGAAGATCCGGCATCTGAACCTGAACAGGATCTGGTTTTTGCCAGACTGCCATCTGAACAGGAAGCTGCCAGAAAGCTTCTCTCTGAAGAAACTGCACCGGTGCGTATTTTTATCTCAGATAGTATCCGTATTGAAATATCTGATTCCTGCAGCCCGGAACTGATGGAATCCATACTGGGATTCCTGCAGCGCCATGCTTGACCTGGCAGGAGGAACAACGGTATATCTTGCCTGCGGAGTCACCGATCTGAGAAAAAGTTACAATGGTCTGGCTGCTATCATCAAATTAAAATTTCACCTCGACCCATACTCACGCTGCATGTTTGCGTTCTGCAACCGTCGGCGTACTTCTATAAAGATCCTCCAATGGGACGGATCCGGATTCTGGATTCTGATGAAACGGCTCGACCGTAATGCTTTTCACTGGCCGGATACTCCGGATGAACTCCGTCAGGTGACTCTGAAAGAGATCCACTGGCTGTGTGACGGGCTTTCCTTAAATCCCAGAGGTGCATTTGAGGAACACCATCCAAAGATCATTCTGTAAGCATAAGACAGCAGAACTGTCAATCCCGTAAAAATCATGAAAAACATGGCATTTCCCAGCGTATTTCCTATATCTGGAAACGCAGTTTTTTATAGGAAAACAGCTGGAACCATGATATACTTTTTATAACGCTAAAGCAGGGAGGACAGGACATGGAACCGATCTTTACAGATAAACAGCTGAATAACATGAGCCGTGAAGATCTGATCTCATTGATGAAGATCGTACAGGAACAGACAAAGAAGAAGGATACGGAGATCCAGCTGCTGAAGGATAAACAGAAGGAACTCGAATTCTTAAATGCCATGCTCTCTGACCGTCTTACCCTTGCACAAAGGAAACAGTTTGGTGCATCCAGTGAAAAGTATGCCGAAGGCTATGAACAGATGAACTTGTTCAATGAGGCAGAAGCCAGTGCGGATGCAGAAACAGAAGAGCTTTTTGAAGAGATCCGGCCATCCTCTTATAAACGTAAAAAAAGAAAAGGAAAGAAGGAAGAAGATCTTTCCAATTTTGAGACCGTTGAGACCAGGACCTATAAACTGGAAGGGGAAACCCGTTACTGTCCGGAATGCGGAAAAAAATACAATGTAGTAACAAAAGAGACCGTAAAACGCCTGCGTTTTGTACCTGCAAAGTTTGAGGTTGAAGAAGAGATCACTTATGTATACAGCTGCCCGAAATGCGGATCCATGAAACGTCCGGAAAAAGAACCTTCCCTGATCCGTGGAAGTATCGCTACGCCTTCCCTTGTTGCCGGTATCATGAACGCTAAATATGTAAATGGGATGCCTCTGGCACGCCAGGAAAGAGAGTTTGCCAGATATGATCTTGATCTTTCTACAAAGACTATGGCAAACTGGATCATAAACTGTGCAGACAGATACCTGAAACCGCTGTATCAGCTGATGAAAGAGCAACTTCTGGAAAGCAGATATATCCATTGTGACGAAAGCCGTATCCAGGTACTCGGAGAACCGGATCAGAAAGGGACGACCCAGAACTGGATGTGGGTATATCTCACGGATGAATTCAGTGGTTCCCCGCAGATGGTACTTTTCGATTATGAAAGGACCCGTGCGGGATATCATCCTGTAAACTTTTTAGGGGACAGGTTTCGTGGGTATCTGACCTGTGATGGATATCAGGCTTATCACAGTTTAGGAGAAGGTATCATAGTAAGCGGGTGCCTTACCCATGCAAGACGACGTTTTGATGCAGCCCTCACAGCATTAAAAAAAGACTTCACAAAAGAACAGCTGAAAGAGACCGTTGCATATCAGGCGATGTCAAGGATCGGGATCCTCTATAAGATCGAGGAGATGCTCCACAATAAAACACCGGAAGAAAAATATGAGGAGCGCCAGAAACAGTCCCGTCCGGTTATGGATGCCATGTTTGAATGGCTGCATACGATGGAAG
>CAKROE010000140.1 GCA_934371915.1 uncultured Blautia sp.
GCAGGTTGCATATTATATGAAAAATGCACATACGATCTACAACGGACTGAAAGAGGCAGGATATTCCGTATCAGGTGGTGTGAATGCTCCATATATCTGGCTGAAGACTCCGAATAACATGAGTTCCTGGGATTTCTTTGATTATCTGCTTGAAAATGCACATGTAGTCGGTACTCCGGGATCAGGATTTGGTGCTCATGGAGAAGGCTTCTTCCGTCTGACCGCTTTCGGAAGCTATGAAAATACGCAGGAGGCTCTCAGAAGAATCAAAGCATTATAAAATTGAATAAAGAACAGCTTTTATAGATTATGTAAAGAGGTGGTTTTTGACAAACTGCCTCTTTTTCGTTGCCATACGAAAAAATATACCGTATAATCGTAGTGAAATTATTTTGACTCGTAACTGTGAGGGAACTGAACAGTTAAGAATATGCCCGATCCGGGCCAGGGGAGTTGTTGCAGATGTACATAGAAACAACAGAAAAATTACTGGAATTTATAGAGAAAAGTCCGACTGCATTTCAGGCGGTGGACGAAATGAAAAAACGATTTACGGAAGGTGGATTTCAGTTGCTTTCAGAAAGAGAACACTGGAAGCTGATGCCCGGCGGAAAATATGTAGTGACCAGAAATAAATCCGCACTGATTGCTTTTGTCATACCGGAAGATCCGCCGTTTGTATTTCATATTATGGCAAGCCACAGTGATTCTCCGGCATTCAAGATAAAAGAAAATCCGGAAATGAAAGTGGACGGCAGCTATGTAAAACTGAATGTGGAAAAATATGGCGGAATGCTGATGGCACCGTGGTTTGACCGCCCGCTTTCTGTAGCCGGAAGAGTCATTATAAAAGAGAATGGCAGGCTTGCGGAAAAACTGGTAAATATAGAGCGGGATCTTGTGATGATCCCGAATCTTGCAATTCATATGAATCGTGATGCAAACAATGGAACAGCATACAATCCGCAGAAAGATATGCTTCCGCTGCTTGCAGCAGAAAATACAGACAGAACGCTGCTTGAACTGATCGCAGAGCAGATCGGTTCCGACAGGTCAGATATACTCAGTCACGATTTATTTTTATATAACCGTATGCCGGGTACAATCTGGGGAGCGGATCAGGAATTTGTTTCCTCTGCACGGCTGGATGACCTGCAGTGCGCTTTTTCTTCCATGGAGGGGCTTCTTGAGGCTGAAACGAAAAAATCCATTGCAGTACATTGCGTACTGGATAATGAAGAGGTCGGAAGCGGAACGAAGCAGGGGGCAGCATCTACTTTTTTGAAGGATACACTTCTTCGTATTAATACAGGACTTGGCAGAACTTATGAAGAATATCTGATGACTCTTGCCGGAAGTTTTATGGTTTCTGCGGACAATGCACATGCGTTTCATCCGAATTACGCAGACAAAACAGACCCGGTGAATCATCCGGTTCTGAATAAGGGAATTGTCATCAAATATAATGCAAATCAGAAGTATTGTACAGATGCGGTATCTGCTGCAGAGTTTATAGAGCTTTGTGCAAAGGCGGATGTTCCGTATCAGACGTTTGTAAACCGGTCTGATCTTGCCGGTGGATCGACACTGGGAAATATTTCCAATACACAGGTTGCCATGAATACAGTAGATATCGGACTTCCACAGCTTGCCATGCATTCTCCTTATGAGACTGCAGGCGTAAAAGATACCGAATATTTGATACGGGTGGCAGGGGAACTTTTTGCATAACAGATTGCTATATAGAGTAGAAAAGAAGGACAATACAATGCGTGATAAAAAAGCAGTGTTTTTTGATGCAGATGGAACCATCTGCGACATGGAAAAAGGAGTACCGGACAGTGCAGCAGAAGCAATCAAAAAAATGATCGCCAACGGACATCAGGCATGGCTCTGCACCGGAAGAAGCCGTGCATTTGTATCCCGGTATCTGGAAGAAGTTCCGTTTACCGGTATTATCAGTGCATGTGGTGCGACCATCGAAAAAGACGGAAAAAGACTGTATAATAACGAAAAAACACCGGAGATAGCAAAGCTTTCTGTTGAGATACTTCGTAAATATGGGTTGATTCCGGTCATGGAAGGTGCCGACTACATGTATTATGATAAAGATGAGTATACGACAGAGGTAAACTGGTATACAGATCTGATTACAGAATCACTTGGAGAAAAGTGGAGACCGATCCGTGGAAATGAAAACTGTATGCACATCAATAAGATCAGTGCGAAGAAGCAAAATGGATGCAATGCACAGCAGGCATGTGCAGAACTTTCTCCATATTATGATATGATCTATCATGAATCTAATAACTTTGTGGGAAATACGATTGAAATGGTTCCGAAAGGCTGTAATAAAGCAGTCGGAATTGCTGCAGTCTGTCGGATCTTTCATGTTGCATGGGAAGACACGATCGTATTCGGAGACAGTAACAATGATCTGTCCATGTTTGAATATGCAGCAACAAAGGTGGCAATGGGAAATGCTTCCCCAAAGATTAAAGAACTGGCCGATTATGTAACGACGGATATGTTTCATTACGGTATCCGTAACGGACTTGAACATTTAGGGCTTATATAAAAGGAGAAAATATGAAATACGGAAAAATAAGAATCGAGGATGGTAATTTCATCTTTGCGAAACACATGATGATGAATTATCTTCCGTGCAAAGATATCTTATGGGCATATAAAAGAAAAGAAGGAGTAGAAGGCGGAGCACAGAAGCAGTTCAGTACCAGCTCGCTGGTGATCATTACACGTCGCAAAAAAAGATACCAGTTTGACCTTACAGACCGTGAGATTCAGGACTGTATTCAGTTATTGAAAGCGCTGAATCCGAATATTGTGACAGGTTTTCCGAAAGGCGGCAGAATCCCTCTCCAGAGTCTGCCGAATACAAGGGATCTGGGTGCACTGATGACATCAGACGGACGTCATATTCTTCCGCACAGACTTCTCCGAAGCGGAACACTGTATCATATTTCAATCGCAGACCAGGACACCCTGATGAAAGACTATCATCTGACGACTGTGATCGACTTCCGTACAAAATCGGAAGTTCTGGAAAAACCGGATATAGTCATGGAGGGAGTACAATACTGCGATATACCGATTGTGGATGAGGAAACGACCGGCATTACCAGATCCGGAAGACTGGATGAGATTATAAAAAGTTTTAAAGATATTCCGGAAGATTTTGTACTGAACCAGTATGCTTCACTGGTACACGATGCTTACAGCGTCAGACAGTATGCGCGTTTTCTGGATGTATTGCTTCATCAGGAAGAGGGGGCAGTATTGTGGCACTGCAGCATCGGCAAAGACCGTGCAGGTGTGGGAACGGCGCTTCTTCTATGTATACTGGGGGTTCCGAGAGAGACAATATATGAAGACTATATGAAAACAAATCTTTATCTCGATGAGGAAATGAATCATATGGTTCGCTATCTGGAGTCAAAGATGATCGTGGATAATCAGACTATGGACAAGATTCGTCTGTTTTATCGTGTAAAAGAAGAATACCTTGACTGTGTATTCGAAACCATCGAAAAAGATTATGGTTCAGTTGAACAGTTTATGAAAAAAGCACTGTACATGAATCCGAAAACGATCGAGGCTCTGCGCAAAAAATACCTTGTATAAAAATACAAAAAAGTGTTTAAAAATTGTAATGTATACAAAATTTTGCATTGACAAACGATGTAATATTGCTATAATGATAAACATGCAAACAATTTTACGATGGAATTGTTTACAAGATTAAAGTATTGAAAACACTGCTGTAAATGCAGTGAACAGTAACTTGAAAGCAGGTGCGTTATGCAGAAAAGAATTTTGTCCCTGTTAGTAGATAACACTGCCGGTGTATTAAGTCGTATTGCCGGTCTTTTCAGCCGCAGAGGTTATAATATTGACAGTCTGACAGTCGGCGTGACTGCGGATGAACGATATTCCAGAATGACAGTCGTATGCAGTGGAGACTCAATGATTCTGGAACAGATTACAAAACAGCTTGCAAAGCTGGTAGATGTAAGAGATATTAAGGTTCTCGAACCGGATAACAGTGTAAGCCGTGAACTGGTACTTGTGAAGGTTGCAGCGCGGCCGGAGCAGAGAGAGGGAATTATTTCCATTGCAAATATTTTCCGTGCCAATGTCATTGATGTCGGTAAGACTTCTTTAGTCATTGAGATGACCGGAAGTAAGAGTAAGCTCGGTGCTTTTATTGACCTTCTCGGTGAATATGAGATACTGGAACTTGCAAGAACAGGTATCACAGGACTTTCACGTGGTGCCAGCGATGTAAAATTTCTGTAGGATGCAGGGCGTTTTACATAGTGGTTTATTACGTTTGCTAAGGGGTACAGCCCTTTAACGATAAATATTATTTTACGAATAGCTTAGGAGGAAACAAAGATGG
>CAKROE010000141.1 GCA_934371915.1 uncultured Blautia sp.
CTGGCGAAACAGGCAGCTGATTCCTGCGGACATAGTTATATCGGTACTGAGCATCTGCTGGTAGGTCTTTTACAGGAAAATGAAGGTACAGCAGGCAAAGTGCTTGAGGAATTCGGTATCCAGGCAGAGAATGCCCTGGCACTGATCGATAAACTGATCGCACCGCCAGGAAATACAGCTGTTACCCAGAAACCGGGATTCAGCCCGAGAACCCAGAGAGTTCTTGAAAATGCGTATGCAGAAGCTGAATCTATGCATTTTGAGAAAGCAGGAACCGAGCATCTTCTGCTGGCTATGCTGAAAGAAACAGACTGTGTAGGCACGAGACTTTTGTATACAATGGGAGCGAATATCCAGAAGCTGTACGCAGCAGTGCTTGCAGCAATGGGAATGGACAGCGATGCCATTGCAGAAGAATTTCAGGCAGTAAAAGCGGCCCGGAACAGAAACGGCAGCACAACACCAACGCTTGACCAGTACAGCCGGGATCTTACTGAGATGGCGGAGGAAGGCAGACTGGATCCTGTAGTGGGAAGAGATAAAGAGATCGCCCGCCTGATCCAAATCCTAAGCCGCAGCAAATTCTCGGGTAGTCGGTTTATCCGGGTATATTGGATTTCCTGCTTCCACATCTACAACGCCAAATTGGACTGCAACTAAAACTTTATAGTAATATTCCGATGACGACTGTAGATCGCTGAAATAATTATCCGGATAATTATCATCTTCAACTGTCATCTCAAATGTATCAACCAAATCTGATAGCCACTCTGCCCGCGTAACTATATTTTTACTATCTGATTTCTGATTCTCTGCTGCAAATACATTGGTTCCTCCCCAAAACATAAGTACTGTCAAAAACAACATTATCAAACTTATTGCTTTTGAGCTTTTCTTTTTCATATGCCTTCCTCCCTTTTAATATTTTTAATAATAATACTATTATTGCACTTTCTTTTATCGTAACATTTCAACATATCTTATCGCAACCGCCATACATAAATAGCCAAAAAACTGTAATAATTAACAGATTTTATATACAAAAAACACATCCTTGTCTTAATAATCAACTGTAAAACAAAGATGTGTTTTCTTCCCTGATTTTTATTTATTTGTATTCTTTTTCAGTTCATCCAATTTCTTCTGATCAATTCCTGTAATCTTCCTGATCTGACTGTCTGTTAAAAGTCCTGACTTCAGTAAATTAACTGCGGTTTGTGTAATTCCTTGGCTAAATCCATTGGCATATCCCTCTTCCATGCCTTCCTCGCGGGTCTGCCTCATATGCCTCTCTTCATCATATTCATATATACTCACTTTTTTCGCCTCCGCACGATTCTTTCTCAGAAAATCTGCCAGTATACCCTCACTGATACATTCTGTAATCGCCCGCTCCACAGCTTCATCCAGTGGCATCTTCGCAGCATATTCACGTACCCGGGAAGTATATTCTGCGTAGTCATGAAGTGTCTTGCAGGTTTCCATCAGTTTCCGGTTATGGCCTTTATTGATATTCAACATAACAGCCTTCAGTTCTAAGGAAGGCACTTCCTCCGGAACAGTAAAGAGCTCCGACAGCTTCAGTTCCTTACGATCCGGCTGCTCAGCCTGCCCGTTATAAAAGATCACGAACTTCGGTGTAGGCAGCTTCACAGCTTTCGTCCCATACAGGTTCATATCCTTCGTATAATCCGAATACACATCTGCCACATACAGCAGATACCGTACAGGTAAATTCGGACTGTACGTAGATTGATGCTCATACAGATTTAATCCCAGCTCAATAATAAAAGAAACATCATTCTGCATAGACATGTACACTGCATTCTCCAGTGTATTGATCTGAAGCAGATCAGGATCATCATAACTGGTTCCATTAATTGCATTATAAAGCTTCAGCAATTCATTCCTGTCGCTGAACAGCATTGCAAAAATCCTGGATTTATAAGTCCTGTTCGCTGTTAATACATCCATATTGTTTTCTGCCATGTGGTTATCCTCCTTGTCAGAAAGTCGGGAGAATCCCATGGTAAAAAATGCACTTCCGGAAATCTCCCTGCGTGATTATGTGATTTAAGCATTGAGATTTCTCTGTATAGCCGAACGGCTGATGAATTTCAGATACGGAAGAACCCGTATAGATCAACAATAGAAATGAAATGCTTTTCTTTACCTTAGCACAATATGGGCGAATATGCAATCAAAACATTTCGACAAATTCTGCATACTTTTTTATTATGCATAAATAACAGAAAAACTGTAATAAATGGTGCTTTCCTACTCTTATAGCATTCTGTAAAATAATAAATAGAATACTACCTGAAGGAGGTAAATGTATGAATTTTCCCAAGTATAAAAAACTACTTTCTATTATCACTGCAGTTACTCTAACGTCTGCACCTGTATTGTCTCCTCTTTCTGTTATGGCTCAGGAAGAAGACATTTTTTCCGCAGAAACAGCTGAATCGGAAATACCTTCTGTCACTTCTGATACTTCTTCTGATCTTACAGATGAAGATACCTCTGCCGAACCAGATGAGAATATTTCAGAAGAAGACAACTCATCCGATGATCTGATTTCATCTGAACCAGAAGAAACAGCTGATGATCCCGTTATTTCTGAAGAAGAAATTTCTGTCGATAATCAAGATCCTGATTCTTCCTCAGACCTTGAACTTACAGAAGAAACTGAATTTGCTCTGAATGACTCTGAAGAAATACTGATGGATGAAAATACCCAGGAAAACCTGGAAGATCTTTTTGCTTCCAATGATGCCAGTGTTGCTACAGGTTCTGAAACCAAATACACTCTTGGCACAACTCTGACCGTAGATACAGAGGATACGGTTTCCTATTATTTTGTTGCTGCTAAAACTGGATTTTATAAAATTGACAGAGAAGTTCTTAATTACGACTATGACGACGATGGTGATATTGATGGCAGTTATGGTTCTTCCTTATCATCAGCAATTTTCCTGAAGCAGGGAGAAGTGTACCATTTTACCATTAATTTCAACACTTTTGATGATTTTTATGAAGATGATGCAGATGTCTATAATTTTACCATAAGCTTTTATAAAGACCTGTCTAATGTGTCAGGTATTGTAGATGCTGGCATTGTCCTTTCTGATGACTGCTACTGGATATTAGACAATTCCCAAACCCTTACTGTGTTTGGCAGCACACCCGAATGGTTCGATAATGATTCCTGGAACAATCAGCTTGATACCATTAATCAGCACAAAGACTCAATAAAAACAATTACCTTTACAAATGGTTCCGAAATAATTGATTCATCATTTTCAAACTTACCAAAGCTTCAGTCAATCAATCTACCATCAACTTTAACAGAAATTCATGCTTCCTTCGACAATTGTCCCAGCCTGAAATCTGTTACATTTCCAGACTCACTGCAAGAATTAAGCGGTTTTGATAACTGTTCCAGCCTGAAGTCCGTTACCTTTCCTAAGTCCTTGGACATTCTGGGTGGATTTTATAACTGTTCTAGTCTGGAATCTGTTACATTTCCAAACTCCTTGAGTTCTATAGCCGGTGCTTTTGATAACTGTTCCAGCCTGAAGTCCGTTACACTTCCTAATTCTTTAATTTTTTTAAACGGATTCAACAATTGTAACTCACTGGAATCTGTTTCTTTGCCAGCTTCACTTATACAACTTACTGGTTTTAACAAATGTCCTAAATTAAATAAAGTTACTTTACCTGCCAATTCCAATTTAAAATATATTACATCTGTTACATATGATAAGCACTCCGACTTTTCTTTCGCGGAATCTCTGTGGTATAATGCACAGAAATATTTTGTAAAATTAAGTGATATAATATTTAAATACCGTGGAAAAGAAACCTCCGTAACTATTCCTGACAATGTTCGTTTAGTACAAACTTTTCTGTACAATACAACAGTAAAAAATGTTACTATCCCTGGAAGTGTCACCAACGTCAGCTACGCTACCTTTGCTGGTGCTACATCCCTAGAAAAAATTGTTTTAAAAAATGGAGTTAAAACCATTGACGAGAACGCATTTCTTTCCTGCAAAAAATTGAAAGAAATTACTATCCCAAAATCTGTAACTAAACTTGACAGCTCATCCATCGGATATTATTACGACAACAACCGCAGAAGCTTCTTTAAATTTACAAAAAATTCCCTACCTACCATCAACTGCTATTCCAATTCCGCAGCTCATAAATACGCAGTAAAAAATGGTATTCCTTATAAATTACTGGATGTGCTTACTGTAAAATTCAACGGCGGCGGAGCCAAACCTTCCAAATCTTCCATAAAAGTAACCTGTAAAAA
>CAKROE010000142.1 GCA_934371915.1 uncultured Blautia sp.
GGTCAGTACAATCAGCTTGTTGCAAGACGTGTCAGAGAATGCAATGTATACTGCGAAATTTATTCTTACAAGACCGATCTTGCAAAGATCAAAGAGATGAATCCTAAGGGAATCATCCTCACCGGCGGTCCGAACAGCTGTTATGAGGCAGATTCACCGACATACCAGAAAGAATTATTCGAGCTTGGTATTCCGGTACTTGGACTTTGCTATGGCGCACAGCTTATGATGCATGTCCTTGGCGGCAAAGTTGAAAAAGCAGAGGTCAGCGAGTATGGTAAGACAGAACTTCTCGTTGATAAGACAGATTCCAAAATTTTCGAAAATGTATCCGATAAGACAATCGTATGGATGAGCCATACAGACTACATTTCCAAACCGGCACCGGGATTCGAGATTGCTGCACATACAGCAGACTGTCCGGTAGCTGTTGCTGAAAATGCAGATCAGAAGCTGTATGCGATCCAGTATCATCCGGAAGTACTTCACACAGTAGAAGGTAAGACGATGCTGTCCAACTTCGTACTTGGTGTATGTGGCTGTGCAGGCGACTGGAAAATGGACGCATTTGTTGAGAATACCATTAAAGAAATCCGTGAAAAAGTCGGCGATGGCAAGGTACTTCTTGCACTGTCTGGTGGAGTTGATTCCTCCGTGGCAGCAGGACTTCTTTCCAGAGCAATCGGTAAACAGCTTACATGTGTGTTTGTAGATCATGGCCTTCTTCGTAAAGACGAAGGTGATGAAGTAGAAGGTGTATTCGGACCAAATGGTCAGTTTGATCTGAACTTTATCCGTGTAAATGCACAGCAGAGATATTATGACAAACTTGCCGGAGTTACAGAGCCGGAAGCAAAACGTAAGATCATCGGAGAAGAATTTATCCGTATTTTTGAAGAAGAAGCAAAGAAGATCGGTGCAGTAGATTTCCTTGCACAGGGAACTATTTATCCAGACGTTGTAGAGAGTGGTCTTGGTGGTGAATCCGCAGTGATCAAATCCCACCACAATGTAGGCGGGCTTCCGGATTTCGTGGATTTCAAAGAAATCATCGAGCCGCTGCGTGACCTCTTCAAAGATGAGGTTCGTAAAGCCGGACTGGAACTTGGAATTCCGGAGAAACTTGTATTCCGTCAGCCATTCCCGGGACCGGGACTTGGAATCCGTATCATCGGAGAAGTTACCGAAGAAAAAGTAAGAATCGTACAGGACGCAGATTACATCTACCGTGAAGAAGTCGACAAAGCAGCCGCCGACTACAAGAAAGAGCACGGGGAAGAACCATCCTGGATGCCGAACCAGTATTTCGCAGCACTTACCAACATGCGAAGCGTAGGCGTTATGGGTGATTTCAGAACATACGATTATGCAGTGGCACTCCGTGCAGTTAAGACAATCGACTTCATGACTGCTGAGTCCGCAGAGATTCCGTATGAAGTACTCAACAGAGTTATGAATCGTGTGATCAATGAGGTTAAAGGAGTTAACCGCGTATTCTACGATCTGACCAGTAAGCCACCGGGAACGATTGAGTTCGAATAAAAAAATGGAGCTCGGAAATCCAGTGTTTATGCGGGTTTCCGGGCTCTTGCTATGTGGTTTGAGTACAGATTGAGTACAAAATATGTTAATTGTAAAAATTTATTTGTTTAAGGTAGCTGTTAATAATAAATGAAAACTCTTTATCTGATTCGGCCTCCTTTTTTATCTGTGAATATAGCAGTTTTTTATAAGTCTCATTAGTTTCTTTTTTCCATTTATCAACCAGAGGTAATAAATTTTCAATTTTTTCTTTTCTACGTTCTATTAATTCAGAGCGATTTAAATCTAAAATTGCAATAGATAACTCTCCTTTTCTTTCTCCTGGCACTTGATATATAAAAGGGCCGAATGCCATTAAATATTTATCAGGTTCATCAGCAATTGGATTTATTAAAGGATCGGAAGGATTATAATAGTCTTTCTTGTTAGTGCGATTACAAACTTCACAGGCTAAAGTCAAATTAGTCCATTCAACATATAATTCAGGACAGGCATTTTTATTTTTGGGAAGTATATGCTCAATATCACCAAAGGCAACATGTTTGATTTTACTTTCGCAATAAGCACATTTTCCATGAGTTTCTTTCTCTAATGCATCTTTAATATCGTTATGTTGATATCTATATTTTATATGGGGTGGAACAGGTGTCGATTGTTTTAAAGCAGTTAAATATTCGTCTGTCCACTGCTTAGCGTTATCTTCCAAAATTTTAGGTTTTGTGTCTTTGTTAATTTTTATCATTGCTATCACCTTCAAATAATTGATTTAAGGCAGTCGGAATGACGTTGGAGAAACCAAACTTTTCCATCTGATTACGAAAATCTGAAAGACTTTCTTCTGAGATTCCTTTGGCAATAGTGTCTCTTACTAAAATATCTATTTTTGATGAAGCCCATAAAGGATATGTACTTGAGATTCCAAGTACTTCTCGTAATATTTCATTTGAGGACGCTGCCTTGGTTACATTATCTAACAAAGTAGAACCAATTTTGTTGTCTTTAGTATAATTTAAAACATATATTAATGATGATTCTACGGATGAAATGATAAATGGATTGTGTGTGGCAACAATAAATTGTACATTAGGAAAAGCTCCTAATAAATTTGGCAAAAGTGTCTGTTGCAATTCTGGGTGTAAATGATTTTCGGGTTCATCAAATAATACAGTAAATGATTCATTGAATGGAGCATACATATATATCATCCAAGCAAGTTCAATGATAGATGCTATACCGCCAGAAACAGCGTCAATAGGAAAGTTGCCAGAATCTGTTTCTAAAATAACTTCTGGAATTTCAATAGATAATTTTTTGAAACCAATTTTAGGCGGTAATATTTTGTGAAGTATAGATTGAAAACCTTCGAAGATATCCAATGCTTCTTGGTTTGATTTTACATAATTATTGCCAGGACCAAAAGTTGCTAAAGAAATAATTGCTTCCTTTATATGTTTGGTTGCACCCTGTTCATTTGGGTTGTAGTAGGTGTCGGATAAAGGTAATGTTTTATATTTGTGGTATGCACTAAAAATTTCATCTCGTTTTAGCGCATGCGTAGGGATATTGTCGACTTTTTTGTACTGAAATAAAGAACGATGGGAGTTGATGTATATACCTTTACATGGTTTAGTATCTTTTAAATCAATATTATAAGTAGTTGATACTTGTTCAGGGACTAAAATGGATGAAGTTGTAGAATTATATGTTATATTTCCGATAACGGAAGATTTATAATTACTATCACGTTTTTCTTCCAAATCTCCTATAACACTTGAGGTATAATCAATAGAGCCATCGGCGGTTTCACTAACATTGCTAACAAACTTAACAGATTCACCAAATGCTTTAGAAAGAATGTTTAATATAGTGGTTTTTCCAGATCCATTTGCACCTGTTAATATGGTCAGTCGTTTGTCAAAATCAATAGTTAGGTTGTCAAATTGTCTCCAATCGTTTATTTGAATTTGTTCTATCATAGTTAGCCCTTTCTTTAGTATCAGTAATTAGTATCTATTTTAACTTTAATGCCATCAGAAGTATCAAGCAACATCTGACTTCTCTGCAATTCCAATTCCACTTTTTCTTTTGTCTCGGCTATCTCATCTATAGCTGCCTGTGTTGCTTCATTTGGATTATCACCAGCGGATTCCAAAACACTCTGGTAGATGTAATTCATTTTTTCCCATTTCAACAGGTCATTAAATACCTTGTAACTTCTGATATTCAACAATGCATCCTGCAAAGACAGCGTATGTGCCTTCCCTCTGGTGGTGTATCCGATTTCGAGATAAGAAGAGAGAACCGGATTCAGATGGATGGATACAGTATTATCTTTTAACATCTTGTCTTCTCCACGCTCTCCGCTGATCTGGAGGATGCCGGAATTACAAAGCACCATAAGTACGCCCATCAGATCACCGACTGTTTCCAGACGAAGTCCGGCGGTATCACTGCCATTCAAAGCATTATAACTGACACCGAGTGCAGCTGCAATTTTCTCTAACTGAGGAGGTTGTGGCTGCATTTTATTTGTTTCGTATTTTCGGATAGAAACCGGATGGATGCCGGTCAGCTCAGCCAGTTTATCTTGCGTAATGCCAATTTGCTTTCGGCAGTATTTG
The DNA here is from genome assembly GCA_934371915.1 of uncultured Blautia sp. Lineage (GTDB taxonomy): Bacteria > Bacillota > Clostridia > Lachnospirales > Lachnospiraceae > Blautia_A. The sequence goes on from CAKROE010000142.1 coordinate 4,164, forward strand.
ATTTTTTCTCCTATGGTCATTTTCATCGTCCTCCATGTATCGAGATGGCTACATTATACCATGTTTAAAAAATTTTTTCTACTGGCATTTCAAAATACTTGACAATAGCGAAGTCGCTACATA
>CAKROE010000143.1 GCA_934371915.1 uncultured Blautia sp.
GAACGGGATACAGCGAAATGCTGTTTCCCGTTCTTAGTGTGCCCTACTTGGAAGGCATATTTGCAAATTTAATAAAATGATAGCTCTCAACAATCTCGAAATATTTGATAATTCTCGGATACAGAGGTTCGGCTGCTTCTCCGAATTCACTCTTCACCAGTGCTGCGATATCGGATACGGTACGCTTTCCATCGATCAGCGGCCAGATAAAAGTGCCCTGTGCGTCAAGATGGACTTTTGTGTACTGAGGTTTGTTGAATACCTTCTGTGCAATTTTATTGAACAGTCCCGTATTCTCCACATCCAGTATCACACGTCCTTTTATGTCCTTATGCCAGTGAAGTTCTTCGGATCTTACCGGAATTAGATCAAGATAGTTGATATCCATATTTTGTTTTTTGCTTTTTTTATTCTGTTTTCTCATCAGGCTTTTTTCTTTTTCCATAAGGAGAATTTCAGCAGTGTCAGGATCATGATGATCATGAGAACAACACCACCGATGTTACCAAAGTTCACAACTCCGGATACATCCAGGCTGATACCTGCAACTGCAAGGATAGCAAGTGCGATACCTACAAGACCTTCGCCGGCGATCATACCTGCACAGTATAATGTACCGTCTGTAACCTGATCGTTCTTTGTTTTTTCATCAACATTCTTTCTGCCATCCATAAACATACGAACAACACCACCGATCATGATGGTTGCGTTCAGATAGATTGGAAGGTAAAGACCGATTGCAAAAGGCATTACCGGAATTCTTAAGATTTCCATACCAAGTGCAAGGAATACACCGATGAATACAAGTGCCCATGGAAGATTTCCACCCATGATACCCTCAACGATCATCTTCATAAGTCCTGCCTGAGGAGCCGGAACTTCTGCTCCGCCGTATCCCCATGCTGCATCCAGAAGATACAGAACACCACCGATTGCAAGACCGGAAGCAACAACACCGATCAGCTCACCGATCTGCTGTGTCTTAGGAGTTGCACCAAGAAGGTATCCTGTCTTAAGGTCCTGAGAAGTATCACCGGCGATTGCTGCGATGACACAGATTACAGAACCGATTGCGATTGCTGCTTTCATACCGTCGATTCCAGTCTGTCCGCTGCTCTTGATTATCATTGTGGAAATCAGAAGTGTAGCGATTGCCATACCGGAAACCGGGTTGTTGGAGCTACCGATCATACCTACCATACGTGAAGATACTGTTGCAAAGAAGAATCCGAAGATTACAATGAGGAGTGCTCCGAGCGGATTAACCGGGATAGCCGGTACTGCCCAGATAATCACTACCATTGCAACGATACCGATCAGGATGAAATTCATCGGAAGATCTCTGTCTGTTCTTGCAGTTCCCTTTACAGATCCGCCCTTCATGCTCTTCATGGAATCGCGGAATGTGCTGATGATCAGCGGCAGAGATTTAATCAGGGAAATGATACCACCTGTAGCGATGGCACCTGCTCCGATATATTTCACATATTTGCTCCAGATTGCTGCTGCACCACCAGCCGCATACAGCTGTGAAATAGTCACTCCCGGATCAGCCGGATACAGCCATGTGTCTGGTCCGAACAGGCAGATCATCGGGATGATAACAAGCCATCCGACGATAGAACCTACGAACATGAAAGATGCTACACGTGGTCCTACGATATAACCAACACCAAGAAGTGCCGGATATACTTCCATACCGATCTCACCCTTAAGGGATGTAAATGCTGCAGAAACGTCTGCCGGGATAACCTTCAGACCATCAACAACAAATTTGAATACTGCTGCAAGTCCCATACCGGAAAATACAGTAGAAGCATTTGCGCCGCCCTCTTCACCTGCAAGAAGTACGTCTGCACATGCAGTTCCTTCCGGATAAAGAAGTGTCGCATGCTCTTTAACAATAAGAGCGTTACGAAGCGGTACCATGAAAAGTACACCAAGGATACCACCGCAAAGTGCGATCAGAGTGATCTCAACCAGACTCGGTTTATCACAGAGACCTTCTTCTGCCCATAAAAAAAGAGCAGGCATTGTGAAAATAGCACCTGCTGCAAGTGACTCACCGGCGGAACCGATCGTCTGCACCAGGTTGCTCTCCAGAATGGAGTTTTTCTTCATGATGACACGGATAACACCCATAGAAATAACTGCTGCCGGAATGGATGCGGAAACAGTCATACCGACACGAAGTCCGAGGTATGCGTTAGCTGCACCGAATACGATAGCAAGGATGACACCCATGAGCACAGATGTGACCGTCATTTCTGCTGTTACTTTTTCAGCAGGAATATACGGTTTGAACTCTTTGTTCTCGTTCATTGATTTCCTCTCCCTTGTTTTTTGTTATGAACCTTTCATTATTATAACCGACTTTATCAGTATTCGCAAGGGCGATTTTATGAACTTTTTATACTTTTGTTCGTTTTATTTAACATTTTTTGGAAATATTGCACATTTTTGTCTATTAATCATCAATTTCCAGCTGTTTTGTCAGATATTTCCCGACAATTCTTGAAAATTTCGTAATATCGCGGATGTACGCAAAGTCTTTACCGAAAATCTTTTTCTCCGTATCCAGGTCTTTTTCTTCCCCTGCAAAGACACCAAGAACGCTGACATCAAGATTTCGAAGTCGACGCACTTCCATCCCCGTATCCGTGACTGCTACTTTACCACGATATGGCTGCGGATTTTTTGCATTCGGACGATTTACGATCACATCATACGGTCTGCCGTCACTTAAAATGATCATGATTTTCTTCTCTTCTTCCCGCTGGAGGAGATCATATCCGGCAGTACGGATTGCAAGTCCGTCGCGGTTGTTGGAAGAAGTTACATAATTAAAGATATTCTCATTTTCAGAACGTGGATCATCATATTTACGGAATCTGTGAAGGATCGTATAATCCCAGAAGGTGCAGAAGCTCATGACTCTGTGTGGGATGTCCACATTACTGAGTGCTTCACTGATGATATATGCCTGAATTGCCACTTCTCCCTGACGGCTCATCTGCGAACCACTTGCATCGATCAGAACATCCACTACAAAATCCGCTGCATCTCCTTTTAGTTCCTGTTCAAATATCCTTGCCTCTTTGCTTCGTCCCACTCTCCACAACCGGGCCGGAACCACTCTGCCTCTGTCTGAAAAGACCGTCTGGCTCTCGCTCCTGAGTACCAGTGATTTACGTAATGTCTCCGTCAATTCTGAAATGTTCTGTTTCACGATCCTGTGTTTGTCATGGTAGAGCCAGATATTTTTGTTGCGTAGACGTTTCGCATATTCATACTGATAGTTTTTCTTTGCCGGATTTTTCAGGATTCCTTCTGTAAAATACAGACTGCAGTCACTGTGGATATCTCTGCACATCAGATAATTCATGCGTTTTTCTTCCGCTTCGTTCAGATACGTGATGCCATAATTCAGTTCCACATATGTGTGTGCTTTTTCCTGCATCTCCGGTGTGACCACCGTTACCTTGCGTCTTTTCTCACGTTTTTCTTCCATTTCTTCGGTAACGTCAGCGTTCTCAAGTCCGGCAGCATTTGTTGTCAGCTTATCTACATATGTTTCCAGAGCTTCCTCATACATTTCCTCCGAAAGATAATCCTCCCAGGAAAATTCGGTCAGGTCTTCCAGTGTAACCGCAAGTACCTGTTCCAGGGTTCCATGATCACGCTCAAAATTCGGATCGATCAGCGAATTGTACAGCCGGTCAATAATCCGTATCAGTTCCAGCGTATCTTTCGCACTTCCGGCTTCCCGCACCAGATCCATAAAGGGCTGCATTTTCTGCTCGGTATGATACTCTCCTTCGGAAAGTCTGCGTCTCAGGACATTCACTTTAAGTCTGCCCGCAAGATCCGCATGTGATGGCATCTTTTCGAATTCCTGATCCAGAATATCTTCGAAACACTGTCTCTGCATAGAGCGGATTCCCGGTCGTTCTTCACAGACTTTTTCACCGATAGCTTCTTCTATACAGAGCTGTGCCACAAAAGTCAGCTCGTTTTCTCCTGCTTCCATAAATATCTTTTTGACAAGATAAAGCCCGAGCATATCCTTATCATAATATCTGGCAAGCGCTCCCTGTTTGATTCCGTCATAGAGCGCAATTGCCTTCGATCTCAGAAAAAGTGACACGTCAGGCTTCATATCCAGTCCGTAATCACCGCTGACTGTCCACAAAAGATTTCGAATCCTGTTTTCCAGTTCCAGACGGTAATCATCAATTTCAACTGGTTCTGTATTATTCATAGACATCCTCTCTGGTC
>CAKROE010000144.1 GCA_934371915.1 uncultured Blautia sp.
TGGCTGCCATTTTACAGGCCCTGTAGCTTTGCGTCCCAGACTTTCATCTGGTTTGCCGATTTCCTTATTATAGCTTTAAACGTATGCAAAAAACTGCTTTTATTATACCTTAATGCTATATTATACACAAGAAAAACCACTTCGTTTTACGCTTAAAAACAACAAAGCGAACAGCTCCCACATACATCCTCTTTTATCATACTTCCAATTCTGCTATAACACAATAGCTTACAATTCGACACTTTTCGACATGCGAAAGTCAAAAAACAATCATTTCAAGCTGATCGTCTTTTTTTCACATTTTTCTTTTCATTCCTGCCTAAATCATGTAAAATAGAAACTGGTAAACTAAGCCAATTCAGCAACGAGGAGTTATTATGAATCAAAAAGCACTTAATGCATTGGAATATCCAAAAATCATAGAAAAACTTACAGACAAAGCTTCTTCCTATATGGGCAAGCAGCTCTGTAAAAATCTGGAGCCATCCACCGATCTCGAAGAGATCCGTCTGATGCAGATTCAGACGAAGGATGCCCTGACAAGACTATTTCAGAAAGGCTCTGTTTCTTTCGGAAGTGTCAAAGACGTACGTGGTTCTCTGAAACGTCTGGAAATCGGAAGTTCTCTCGGCATTCAGGAAATTCTTGCTATCTGCGCTCTTCTGGAAAATACTTCAAGAGTCAAAGCATATTCACGTAAAGAGCGAAACGATCTTTCGGTCGATTCTCTGGATGGTATGTTTGATGCACTTTCTCCACTGACACCTCTCTCTGCCGAAATTCGCAGATGTATTCTTTCTGAAGATGAGATCAGTGATGATGCAAGCCCGGCGCTTCGCCAGATCCGCCGCAATATGAAAATCACAAATGACCGTATCCACACACAGCTCGCTTCACTGGTAAACGGCGGTGTCCGTACTTATCTGCAGGATTCTGTCATCACCATGCGAAACGGCAGATACTGTATTCCGGTCAAAGCCGAATACAAAGGTCAGGTTCCCGGAATGATCCACGACCAGTCCTCCACCGGTTCTACACTTTTTATCGAACCGATGTCTGTTGTTAAATTAAATAACGACATGCGCGAACTGGAATTACAGGAGCAAAAAGAAATCGAAGTGATCCTTGCCGATCTCAGTCAGCAGATTGCACTGGAACAGGAAACGATTTCTCTGAACCTCAAAATCATGGTACAGCTTGATTTCATTTTTGCAAGAGCTGCACTTGCCATGGACATGAATGCCAGCGAACCGATTTTTAACGATGAAGGACGCATCAATCTCAAAAAGGCCCGCCATCCACTCATCAATAAAAAGAAAGTGGTCCCAATCGACATCCGGCTTGGCGACACCTTTGACCTTCTTGTCATCACAGGTCCGAATACCGGTGGTAAAACCGTATCCCTCAAGACAGTCGGTCTTCTGACTCTTATGGGGCAGTCCGGGCTTCATATTCCGACACTTGACCGCAGCGAACTTGCACTTTTTCATGAAGTTTACGCGGACATCGGTGACGAACAGAGTATTGAACAGTCCTTAAGTACTTTTTCCTCACATATGACCAATATTGTTTCTTTTCTGGATAAAGCAGACCGTCATTCTCTCGTCCTTTTTGATGAGCTCTGTTCCGGAACGGACCCGACAGAAGGCGCAGCACTTGCCATCTCCATTCTCTCTTATCTTCACGAGCGTGGAATCCGGACCATGGCAACTACTCACTACAGTGAACTGAAGGTATTTGCCCTCTCCGCTTCCGGTGTCGAAAACGCCTGCTGTGAATTTGATGTAGAAACCTTAAGCCCGACCTATCGTCTCCTGATCGGTATTCCGGGTAAAAGTAATGCCTTTGCAATTTCCTCCAAACTCGGCATTCCTCAGTCCATCATTGAAAAAGCAAAAGAACAGATCAATGAACAGGACGAGTCTTTCGAAGATGTCCTGACTTCTCTCGAAGAAAGCCGTGTCACAATTGAAAACGAACGCACGGAAATCGCACAGTACAAACAGGAAATCGAAACACTGAAGAAACAGTTGGAAAGCAAACAGGAAAAGCTGGATGTTCAGAAAGACCGCATCATCCGTCAGGCAAACGAAGAAGCCCACAAGGTTCTTCAGGAAGCAAAGGATTATGCAGATCAGACTATGAAGCTTTTCCATAAATTCCATAATGATTATGTAGATACGGCGGCCGTGGAACGCGAACGTCAGAAACTTCGCCAGAAACTCAATAAAACTGAACAGAAGATGTCTCAGCCGGCCGCCAAAAAGAAGCCAAAGAAAGAGCTCACCGCAAAAGATGTCCGTCCGGGTGATACTGTACGTGTCCTCAGTATGAATCTCAAAGGTACGATCAGTACACGCCCTGATTCCAAAGGATATCTGTTTGTACAGATGGGAATCATCCGTTCCAAAGTCCATATTTCCGATCTTGAACTGATTGATGAACCGGTGATCACTACACCTTCTCTTTCCCGGACCGGAGCCGGAAAGATCCGCATGTCAAAATCTGCAAGCGTCTCCACCGAGATTAACCTTCTCGGCAAAACCGTTGACGAGGCAATCGCAGAGTTGGACAAGTATCTGGATGATGCATATATCGCACATCTGAAAACTGTACGAATCGTTCACGGTAAGGGAACCGGCGCACTTAGAAAAGGTGTACACAATTACCTGAAACGCCAGAAGCATGTCGCATCCTACCGTCTCGGTGAATTTGGTGAGGGTGATGCAGGTGTTACGATCGTAGAATTCAAAAAATAACAGAAAGGCGAATACCATGGTAACAAAACAGAAAATCTTAATCGTAGATGACGACAACAACATTGCTGAACTGATTTCTTTATATCTTACAAAAGAATGTTTTGAAACCAGAATCGTAAATGACGGAGAACAGGCACTGAAAGAATTCAATACTTTTCATCCTGACCTGATTCTGCTCGACCTGATGCTTCCGGGAATCGACGGTTATCAGGTCTGTCGCGAAATCCGTCACAATTCCGACGTTCCGATCATTATGCTTTCTGCCAAAGGAGAAACTTTTGACAAAGTTCTCGGTCTGGAACTTGGTGCCGATGACTATATCATCAAGCCTTTTGACACAAAAGAACTTGTTGCCCGTGTGCGCGCTGTTCTCCGTCGTTTCAAGGTCCGTCAGCCCGCCGGTAATCCTGATGAAAAATGTGTAAGTTTCCCGGATCTGACGATCAACCTTACCAACTATTCTGTCACTTATATGGGCAGACAGGTGGATATGCCTCCAAAAGAACTGGAACTGCTCTATTTTCTGGCAGCCTCTCCAAACCAGGTATTTACCAGAGAACAGCTTCTTGACCATATCTGGGGATATGAATATATTGGCGATACCCGAACCGTAGATGTACATATCAAACGTCTGCGTGAAAAAATCAAAGATCATCCGCAGTGGAGCCTTTCCACCGTCTGGGGCATCGGTTATAAATTTGAGGTCAAAAACAAATGAAAAAGAAACTGATCTCGGTGTTTTTTGGCATATATATGCTGCTTGGTGTACTCGGATTTTTTGTGGTAACATACGTGGGCTCCCATCTTCTGGAAAACCAGCTGGAAAAGTCCATCAGTTCCGATATGTATCAGACTGCACACCGGATTGCTAAAAGCGATCTGATCAGCCACAGCATTACCTCTTCTAATGTGGAAGAAATCCAGAACAATCTGTCGCTTGCCACAGGTAACAATACGATCATCTGGCTCATCAACAGCAACGGTCAGATCATCCTGAGTACATGCAAGGATATTTCTCCTGATCATCCGATTGATCTGGACGGTTTTAATCCTGCTTCCTGGGGAAGCAACTATTACCAGATCGGGAACTTCTATGATTATTTCCCGGAAGTTCGTTTAAGCACGATTGCTCCGATCACTGAAGATATGAATATCAAAGGGTATGTTGCTGTTCATTATCTGATGAGTGATCTCTACCAGAGCCGCAGCGGTCTTTTGTGGATCATCCAGCTTCTGTATATCATCACTTATCTGGCTTCAGCAGCACTCTTTCTGTGGTACAGCCGCTATATCCGCCGTCCACTGAAGGAAATCACAAAAGGTGCTTCAGAATTTGCAAACGGAAATCTTTCTTATCAGATTCCCCTTGATTCTGAAAATGAAATGGGTTATCTGGCCAAAAACCTGAACTACATGGCTGATAAACTAAATCGCAGCGGAGAATACCAGAGACAGTTTA
>CAKROE010000145.1 GCA_934371915.1 uncultured Blautia sp.
CGGACCATTCTCTCAAAACCAAGATTGTATCGGATATTGACTGTCTTTTTCTTTGTAATGTCTTTTCTTCCATTGATAAACCCAATACGGTATCCCTCGGTATAAGTTCTTGCCATATCATTGATCTTTTCTTCGGAAAGGCTGTTCAAAAACTCTGCCACCCCTGTTTCATTTACGGAAATATATTCTCCGTACCAATACAGGTAACGCAGATCAGCAAGATCAGAATCCATGATAATACGTACTGCAAAATCAAGTGATGGATCCACACCCTCTGCGATCCGCTGTTCCATCATGTCCTGACAATAGTCATTGACATAGGAACGCAGAATATCCTCGGTACTTTTTACGGAAGGTTTTTCTTCACCTTCAAATGCAGCATAAATTTCCAGAAACAATTCTGCCGCAACAGTATAATCCCAGTATTTTTTTTCGTATGCATAGGAAATTGTGCCTCTCAGTTCTGTATAAAGAAAAGAAAAACCTTTCCCATATTCTCCAAGTTTTTCTGCTGCATACGCCGGATTTCCATAGCAATGCCCGTAATTTTCCGGGAAGAGTTCCTCATAAAGGCCGCGATTTTCACTCTGCAGTTCCTCCATGGAAAAATCTTTCTGGTCGCTTTCCAGAATCGCACCTGTCTTTAAAAGAAAAGCAGCCTCTTTGTGAAAAAAGTCCAGAAAGTTCTCTTCCACCACTGTTTCTGTACAGATTTCCGAAAGTCTGCCTTTTGCGAGTTCATATCTCTCTTTCAGCAATTCGTCCAATTTATTTTCTCCTTTATTCTCAGTCATCAATCACATGTCCAAGCTGAATATGCTTATCTACCAGCTTTTTCATATACTCCCAGATTTCCCTCGAACCCTCGGAAGTATGCTCATTTCTTTTGTATATCTGGCTTTTGTGCACACCATGTTCTGCCCAGCTTCGTCCATTTGATGCATCATTGAGAAGAAGTGGCTGTGCATTGTCCAGAACATGGGCAAATTTCGCCTCCGCTGTTTCGTATGCTTCAAATTCCTCCCAGAGCTCCCGAAGCCATGTTCCCTGATCACTCGGAAGCAATCCGAAGATTCGGTCAGCTGCTTTCGTTTCACGTTCCCGCTTCGTCTTCGCTCCTGCTTCATCGTATGCGTAGGTGTCCCCTGCATCGATTTCCACAAGGTCGTGAATCAGCACCATCGGAATAACCTTCGCAAGATCAACCTCCTCATTCGAATATTCTTTCAGCAGAACCGCCATCAGTGCAAGATGCCACGAATGTTCTGCATCATTCTCCTTACGGCTTGCATCTGACAGATACGTCTGTCGGACAATTTTCTTTACTTTATCCACTTCCAGAATAAATTCCATCTGTTTTTCTAATCGTTCCATCATATTTTAAACTCCCATCAAAAAAAAGAGCAGCCAGCCTACCAGAAAAACTCCGTTCAGGATCGTTCCGACAATGCTGGTACGGTGGTTACAGTTTTCTTCTGAAAAACTTGCGATTCCCATCAGGAATCCATATACCGAAAGCAGTGTGGCAAAGAGGCAGATTCCTCCTACAATAAATCCGTAACTGCCTTCGAGTACATAAGCAGTGCCAACTGCCGCCCCAAACAGAAGCAGGGAAGCAATTGCCAGTCCCACTGACAGCTTCCCTTTTTTTGCTTCTTTCTTCTTTATGATTGCATATCTATATCTTCTCGCCATAGTGTCTTCTCCTCAGGTAATTACAGACAGCAAATATTCCATAACCGATTGCCGCCCCAAGCGTATTTAATATCAGATCATCCACGTCAAAACATCCAACCTTTGTAACAAGCTGTACTACCTCGACCACAAGACTCAGTGAAAATCCTGACAATATAATAAAAAATCCGCTACGGCATTTATGTGCAATAACCGGAAGTATAAATCCATACGGAATAAATCCGATCACATTTCCAAATATGTTGGAAAATACCGCCAGCACGCCAAGCTGTTCTCTGTATATCCAGAATCTGCGGATCTCCAGAAACGGGATCAGATTATATCGATACACTCTTTCTTCTGCAGCCACTCTTCCGTATTCCTCGAAAAAGAACAGAAAATACACAAGCAGCAGCACATACAGAAGAAAAAGCATGACACCAATATGCTTTATTTTACGTTTTGTACTGTCTTTCAATGTTTCTCCCTGCCCGGCATCAGATCAGAATCTCTGATTTTCTTTTTAACAGTCTGCTTCCACTGACGATCATCAAAACACCTGCGGTAATACCGGTAACCAGTGTAACGATTCCTACTGCAATGCCGCATGCTCCTGTTCTGCTCATCGTTTTATATATTTTTTCGTTCATGGTCAAGCCTCCTCATATACTGAATCTCTGATTTTACCGGATCAGATCGTATTATTTTGCCCCATACTGGCTGTAATATGCGTCAATTGCCTTCTTGAGTTCATCGTCGATGATGATCTGTCCTTTGTATTCTTTATTGTACAGATGTTCAATGACCTCTGCCATAGTAACGATCGCGTTTGTCTCAAATCCGTAGAGATCATGCACTTCATCAAGTGCACATTTCACACCGCCCTTGCCTACTTCCATACGGTCAAGAGATACCATCAGGCCGACAATCTCGACATCAGCGGCACCTTTTACCTTCGGAACGGTTTCTTCCATGGACTTACCGGATGTCGTAACATCTTCGATCATGACAACGCGGTCACCGTCTTTCAGCTTGCTTCCAAGGAAACTTCCCTTATCTGCACCGTGATCTTTTTCTTCTTTGCGGTCAGAGCAGTAACGAATTTCTTTTCCGTACAGTTCACTGAATGCAATCGCAGTTACAACGCTGAGCGGAATACCCTTATATGCCGGTCCGAAAAGTACATCAAAATCCTCGCCATATTTTGCGTGGATTGCTTTTGCATAGTATTCACCAAGTTTTTTTAACTGAGAACCGGTCACATATCCACCGGCATTCATAAAGAACGGAGATTTTCTTCCGCTTTTCAATGTAAATTCGCCAAATTTAAGTACCTGGCTGTCAACCATAAATTCAATAAATTCCTGTTTGTACTGTTCCATAATTTTATCCTCCCATATTGGCTCATTTTAACACATTCCTGCGAAAATAACAACTTCCGCAGGAATGCCCTTTATCGTACTTATATTTTCTTTACGTATAACCGGTTGCCCTTGTACCGTGGGATTCCCGGTCCTGTCACATTATAATTCATTCCGCCATACAGTTCTATTTTTCCGGTCACTTTTGCCCAGTCAGGGTCATACACTCTGCCATTGACTTCAGCCCAGCCGTGTCCACCGGATGATACCGCATACGCTTTATATCCTACTGAATTTGCAAGATACGCAAACGCTGCGCCAAATCCGAAGCAGTCTGCCTTTTTTCTGTAAAGCATGATCTCCCCATAATGAATATCCCAGTCAGAACCACTGTAAAATTTTGTATCTGCACCGTATCCATATGATACAGCTCGCCTGAAAGCAGCCTTAAGCTTCTGCGCTTTTGTCATTTTGTTATTTGTACATCTGTCCACTTCTGAACTGGCGAGAACCATCAGTTTCAGTTTACGAAGCTGCTGTTTATTATACGAGGCTGTACCGTTCTTTTTCAGACGGATGCCATTTACCTTCGTAGATTTCTTCATGTATCCGCCGGCACCGCCTGCCTGTCTGAAGAAATAGTATTTTTTCTTTACACAGCGCCAACCGGTTCTCTGAACTCCGTTTGATGCAAAATAGTATTTTTTTCCATTGACTGTCACAAGCCCTTTCGCTTTCTTTCCCTGCGCATTGTAATAATAGACATTTCCGTTGGAAGCCTTTACAAATTTGTTTTTCGCGCCTGCGGCCTGCGCAGAAACCGAAAACAAAATGCAGCAAAACAATGCCAGTAAAATCATCAAACCATATTTTTTCTTTTTCATTCAAATCCCTCCCTTTTTTGATCTTCTTATATCAATATTTAAACTGTACGATCTTCTGTACCTGATAAGCTGTCGTAAAGCCACTGGTACCAAAGCATCCGCCCCAGCCTGCAAAAGCGCCCTCGGCATCATAATGCTTTCCGTTGATCATAACCCAGCCATGTCTTGTATAACCATCTGCCGCATGGTCTCTGCTTCCCGGGACCCTGCCGCAGATCACATATGGAT
>CAKROE010000146.1 GCA_934371915.1 uncultured Blautia sp.
TATCTTTCAGAAGCCTATGAAACACAGAGTAAAGAACCCAGTCTGGAACTAAAAGTAATTACATTCAACATCAATGACGGTCACAATAAAAAGCTCATGGAACAATGCCATACCTTGAGAGAATATGCACAGTACGTAGCGAAAGTACGAAAATACAGAAGAAACATGAATCTGGATGCAGCCGTAGAACGAGCCGTAGACGAATGCATTCAGGAAGGAATTCTTGACGAATTTCTACGAAAACACAGGTCGGAGGTGATCGGAATGAGCATATTCGAGTATAACAAAGATGAAGAGGAAAAGAAACTCCGAAAGGCAGAATTTGAATTTGGAAGAGAAGAAGGACGAAAAGAGGTATTAAAGAATATGCTGGATACAGGAAAATACTCATTAGAGGAAATTGCAGAAGTATTTCATATTTCGATAGAAGAAGTGAAAAGAATAAAGAAGTTATAATCCAAGTTTGTTATATTTAATATAGAAGAGATGAATTTTACATTCTGCAGGTGTACTCCTATAATAAGGCACAAAGGAGGCTTTATTATGAGCACAATATTTCCAAGAGAAGAAAAAGCAGAGCAGATTTTTGACGAGATCCTCAAAAATCCCCGTGCATGTGACCGCCTGAAGAATACTTTTTTTGCTGCAATTCCATCTGCAGAAGAAAGTGAAGGTGCCGGAACCGACATCCCGGGAACTGTTTTTGCGGCAGCATTATTTAATGCATACGAAAACAAAGATTTATCAGCATTTATGATGGCAGTGTGCAACAACAGTGTATTTGATCTGCTTCGGAATTCCTTTTTGATCCCGATCCGTTTCAACGATAAAGGTGTGGAAAATCCAATCTTACTGACGGATGAAAACGGGAAATTTCTTGATGAATCCGAACTTCACCTCTGGGAGAAAAAATACAAAATGTTTCGCAAATTATTTGAACAGCAGAACGAAATTCCGGATTATCAGATGTATATGGCGGACGGTTTCAGGGAGAATCATTTCTACAGCGATGAGGGCGAGATTGAGACAAGAAAGGTTTCCGAGCACAGAGGAATCCTTTTGATGTTTAATTTCCCGGAATCAGTAGAGTTTGAAATCAATGAAGAAAAAATATATGCCATTGTCTGGGAGGCATTGATGCGACTTCAGGAGGCACTTCCGCGTGCACTGATGTATTATGGCAAACGAGATGAGAATGGAGTTGAAAAGCATACAAGCACCCTCGGAATTTTTCTCCCGTTCTGTCATTTTGAGCGGGAAATGGAAAAAACGATTGAGCTTGCAAATGGCATCGGACTGGGATGCAGGGAAGCGATCATATCATGCAGCAGATGATCAGAAAAAATCACATGGATATTGCATGGCATGAATATACCGACGAAAACGGCGGGGCTATACCTGTCACGCAGGCAAGCCTGACGGAGAAGGCATCTATCATTGGGCGTGTCGGAATCATGCTTCTGTCCTGTGGCACGGGAGCGTGGCGTGTCAGAAGTTCTATGAATACACTTGCAGAGGTTATGGGAATTACCTGCACGGCAGATATAGGCCTGATGTCTATCGAGTATACATGTTTTGATGGTCAGGATGGTTTTACACAGTCACTGTGTCTGACAAATACCGGAGTTAACACCTCCAAACTGAATCGCCTGGAAAATTTTATCCGGGAGTTTGAAATAGACGGAAAAGACATGTCAGGAGAAGAACTGCATACGCTGCTGGATGATATTGAACGAATTCATGGACTTTACTCCCCGATAGCCCTTGGATTTGCTGCCGCCCTTGCATGCTGCGGATTTACATTTCTCCTTGGAGGCGGTCCGGTGGAAATGTTCTGTGCCTTTGTCGGCGCTGGTTTTGGTAATTTCCTCCGCTGCAAACTGACAAAGCATCATTTTACACTTTTTCTCTGCATTGTATCATCCGTATCGCTTGCATGTCTGGTATATGCCGGTTTCCTGAAAATCGGAGAAATGCTGTGGGGCATTTCTGTTCAGCATGAGGCAGGATATATCTGTGCGATGTTATTTATCATTCCGGGTTTTCCGTTCATTACCAGCGGAATCGACCTTGCAAAGCTTGATATGCGTTCCGGAATGGAGCGTCTGATGTACGCGCTGATCATCATCCTGGTTGCAACAATGGCGGCGTGGATCATGGCTTTGCTTCTCCATCTGAAACCGGTTGACTTTATTAAAATGTCCATGCCGGTGGAAATGTGGATTTTGCTGCGGCTTATAGCAAGTTTCTGTGGGGTGTTCGGATTTTCTGTCATGTTTAACAGTCCGATTCGTCTTGCGGCAACTGCAGCACTGATTGGTGCAGTCGCAAATACGCTTCGACTTGAACTTGTAGATCTGGCCGGAATGCCACCGGCTGTAGCAGCTTTTATCGGCGCATTGACTGCCGGACTCCTTGCATCTCTGATAAAAAACAAAGCAGGATACCCGAGAATCTCCCTGACGGTTCCTTCTATTGTAATTATGGTTCCGGGACTTTATCTGTACCGTGGAATTTATAATCTGGGCGTAATGTCACTTTCTACCGCGGCATCGTGGTTTGCAGCAGCAATCCTGATCATTGCCGCACTGCCGCTTGGACTGATTTTTGCAAGGATACTGACCGACAAAACCTTCCGTTACTGCACCTGACAAGAGCCGGAACTGTTATGGTAAAATTAGTGACATCCGGTACAGAATGTCCTATAGACGAACCGTAAAAAAGACGGTATACTGTTCCTAAGATATCCACTGGGATGAAAGGAGCGGAAACCAATGTGGGAAAAAATCAACAATTTTTTAAAAGGGCAGATTGTAACTTCTCTGATCTACATTGCCCTTGGTGTATGCCTCGTGTTTATGCCGGTCAATACGATTAACATCATCTGCAAATTTGTGTTCGGGATCCTTTTGATTCTGGTCGGACTGTATCACATACTGATCTACGTTGCCGAGAAACTGAATTCAACGATCTTCGATCTGTTTTCTGGCGGTATCCTGATGGTACTCGGAATTTTCCTGTTTATGAATCCGCAGATCGTGGTCAAACTTCTCCCGATTTTACTCGGCACATTTATTCTGGTTGACAGTATCTGGACACTCAAAGGAAGCTTTAAACTCAGAAAAAGCGGAGTTGATACATGGAGAATCCTTTTGTTTGGAAGCCTGATCTTTATTGCACTCGGTATTTCCCTTGTGGTCAATCCATTTACGATGGTGAAATATACAGTGATCTTTGCAGGATGGATTTTTCTGTGCAACGGAATCATTGATCTGATTTATCTGGTTCTTCTGAAAAAAGGTCTGAAAGAGCTGAAGCAGGATGTAGAAGCGGTAGACGCAGATGGAAAAATCCTGGCTGACGGAAACGACAGTGATGTGGATGGCATGAATGCGGAGAATTTTGTACAGGAAGCGAAAGACATTCAGCCTGAACCGGAATACGCACCGTGGAGCTCACGTAAGAAGAAAGACGCACCGGAGGAAATGCGTGACTTCGCAGATACTGCAGAGAATGAATCAGCAGAAGAAAAGCATGTCGAAGAAGTAGACATTTCCCGGATGGAGGAATCGCTTGATGCGGTGCAGATAAGTGAGGATGATGTGATACCGGATGAAACAGAAAATTCTTTTTCTGAGACAGAGGATGACATTCCGCCAGCTGGCAGAGGGGCTTATACCGTATCTCAGCCGACGATCACCGACGAAGACCTTTCTGATATGAAAGACGAGAGCCTTCTGGATGTGATCTCACGCAAACGTAAAGGAAGTAAGAAAGAAGATTCTTCAAAAGAAGACTGATGAAAAATCCTCGTAGCATGTAAAATGTTACGGGGATTTTTGTATGACACTTGTATCAGGGTTGTCGTCGTGAATGACCCGGATAGAAGTGGTTCTCGGGCAAGTCAATGAAATTACCGGTCGTGAATGACCCGGATAGAAGTAAGCATCGGGCAAGTCAATGAAATTTCCGACCATAAGTGACTTAAATGCGAGTAAATTCTGAGCAGGTTAACCAATTTACTGTATAATGGACCCTATAGTGTGGACACGCAAATCAGGCAATTAGGTCAATTCTTTAGTCTGTTTTCCAAGTTGTAG
>CAKROE010000147.1 GCA_934371915.1 uncultured Blautia sp.
TCGGATTCAACGGTGCATCTACTGTCAGCATGGAAGGTGATGCAATCGTAAGTGCAGGTAAGATTTTTGTAACTACCAACCTTGCTGCAGCTGTTGCAACAGTTGCCGTTATGCTCATCACATGGGTAAGATACAAAAAACCAGATGTTTCCATGTCTCTGAACGGATCTCTTGCAGGTCTTGTTGCTATTACAGCCGGATGTGATACTGTATCTCCAGTATCTGCTGCTATTATTGGTATTATCTCTGGTTTTGTAGTTGTATTCGGTATTGAATTTATTGACAAAGTACTTAAAGTAGATGATCCGGTTGGTGCAGTCGGTGTCCACGGATTAAACGGTGCTTTCGGTACCCTTGCAGTTGGTCTTTTCTCTGACGGAGCCGGCACAGGCTGGAAAGGTCTTCTGGTTGGCGGCGGTTTCCATGGATTCGGCGTACAGCTCGTCGGTATGCTCATCACAATCGCATGGGTTGCTGTTACTATGACAATTATTTTCCAGGCAATCAAACATACCATCGGCCTTCGTGTATCCGCTGAAGAAGAAATCGAAGGTCTGGATTCCAAAGAACATGGTCTTACAAGTGCTTATGACGGATTTGTTGTACATGACACCATGACCGTTCCTGCTCCTATGGGCGTTGCAAAGAAAGCAGCCTCTGCAAACATTTCCGCAAATGTAGCTCCGGCTGAAGTTGTTAACACAATTCCGGAACTTCCAAAAGAAGGCGTACACAAGCTGACAAAAGTAGTTATTATCACACGTCAGAGCAAACTTGAAGAATTCATGCATGCAATGAATGAAATCGGTGTTACCGGTATCACCATTACAAACGTTATGGGATGTGGTGTACAGAAAGGTGCCCGCTCCTACTACCGTGGTGTTGAGATGGATATGAACCTGCTGCCTAAGATCAAGATTGAGATCGTCGTCAGCCTGGTACCGGTCAAAACAGTTATCGAAACTGCCAAGAAAGTTCTTCATACCGGTCAGTACGGTGACGGTAAAGTCTTCGTATACGATATCGAAAATGTTGTTAAGATCCGTACCGGTGAGGAAGGTTTCGAAGCTCTTCAGGACACACAGTCACTGGAATAATATTTCGGTAAACCCTTAAAAATTTCCTCTATAAGTAAAATGATACAAAAGCAGCTCCTCTCCGATTCGGAGAAGGGCTGCTTCTTTGTCTGTAACAATATTCAATTCTCTTCTTCACGTGTAAGCTTCGGAAGGTTCCAGCGGTAATGTGCTGCCAGATACCGTATCAGAACTACGACTGCCGACGCTCCCACCATAGACGCAACCGCTCCAAAGTGCCGGTACAGAACCACGCAGACAATTGCGCCTACAATTGATGCACATGCATAAATATGACGTACAAGAATATATGGCGGTACTCCTGCCATAATATCTCTCAGTAATCCACCGCCAACGCCGGTAATCGTCCCAAGAAACACAAGCAGAAACATATAATCTACATATCCATGTGAAATTCCGGTGTTTACACCTACTACCGTAAATATCCCAAGTCCGATCGAGTCCATCACAAGCATGACTTTGTCATAAGTCTCACGATTGTGCCCCTGCAGAAGCTCTTTCTTTAAATATAAAATCAGAAAGACCACACAGGATGTAATCGTTGCCACCAGTGTATAAATCGGATTCCTGAACATTGCAGGCGGTGCGATTCCAAGAATCACATCACGTATTGCCCCACCGCCGACTGCTGTCGTAACTCCGAGCACGATCACACCGAAAATATCCATGGCACGATCTACCGCTACCATGGCTCCGGACGCTGCAAACGCAACTGTTCCGAGCATTTCCATAATAAATGTAATAAGCTGCTGATAATCCATATTTTTCCCTCTCCAGTTTCCCCATCATTATCTTCTTGTTAGAAGTCCTGATGTTCATTATAACTGTCTGAGAGAGTTCTTGCAATCAGATATCGCACAATGTTTTCCTTCTTTCCACTCTGCTGTGACTATTTTTGTTCCTCCATTCTGTTTGACTTTAAAATAGTTCTTTGTTAGTATAGTTATACTTAATTCAAGGAGGCACACAATGAAAATAATTTCCATAAAAGATTTTGACAATATCCGCATTGGTAATGCCCAAAACGCCTCGGCCGGAACAGGCTGTACCGTCATTATAAGCGAAACCGGCATGTGCGCAGGACTCGATGTACGTGGCGGCGGACCGGCTTCCCGTGAAAGCGAACTATTGAAACCTCTCGCTGCTGCCGATCGGATTCACGCAGTCCTGCTCGGTGGCGGAAGTGCTTTCGGACTTGATGCTGCCGGCGGTGTTATGCAGTTTCTGGAAGAAAAAGGAATCGGGCTCGATGTCGGCATCGCGAAAGTTCCTCTCGTATGTCAGTCAGATATTTTTGATCTGACTGTTGCTGATCCATATACCCGTCCGGATAAAGCCATGGGATATGAAGCCTGTGTCGGTGCCTGGCAGAATAATTACCGGGATGGCTGCTTCGGAGTCGGAACCGGCGCAACCGTCGGCAAATTAAACGGCATGGAACACTGCATGAAATCCGGCATCGGAAGTTATGCAGTACAGATTGGAGAATTAAAGATCGGTGCTATTGTCGCCGTCAATGCCCTGGGGGATATTTATGATCATCACAATGGCCAGATCATCGCCGGCATGCTCTCTGATGACCGGAAATCTTTTGCCGATTCTGCACAGTTTCTTTACCGGTCATATGACATCCACGAAAACAAATTTGTGGAAAATACCACAATCGGTGCGATCATTACCAATGCCGCCTTCACCAAAAGCCAGCTCTGTAAAATTGCCGGCATGACACACAATGGCTATGCACGTTCGATCCGTCCTGTACATACCTCAGCTGACGGAGACAGTATTTACGCACTTTCTGTCGGAAACATACCTGCTGACTGTGATATGGTCGGAACACTTGCTGCAGATGTGATGTCTGAAGCAATTCTCTGTGCAATCAGAAATTCCGAATCAGCTTATGGTTTTCCTGCTTATAAAGATCTCAGTTTCGTATAAAATTTTATTAATCTCAGGAGAATTTTCTTATCTCTTCAGAACAGACAAAAGCCACACCCAAGGACCATGGCAGTGAATCCTTCTGTGTGGCTTCTGTTTTGGCTTTATTTTTTTGGCAAAAATTTTGGGTTACTTACTAAGTACGTGTGTGTAAAAATTACTTTTGAGGAATTTAATTATTTAATGAAACTTACATGTTTGCAGATCTCCTCTACTGCTTTATCTTTTCTCTGATTGAAGATCACTTTATTCTCTTCAAAGAGGTTGCGGCCTTCTGTATCGATAGATACGATCAGCGGTCCGAACTCTTTGACACGGCAGTGCCACAGTGTCTCAGGCATTCCGAGGTCTCTCCACTGAGCATCTACGATTTCTTCTACTTCTGTTGCTGCTACAACTGCGTTTCCGGCCGGAAATACACAGTGGATCGCACCAAACTCTTTGCAGGCACGCTCGGTGTTTTCTTTCATACCACCTTTACCGATGATCACACGGACACCTGTCTCTTTTACGAATTCATATTCAAATTTTTCCATACGCATACTGGTTGTCGGTCCTACAGATACCATTTCGAACTTGTCGTTTTCCAGTGGACGGATGATTGGTCCGGCATGAAAAATAGCTGCGTCCTTTACATCAACCGGAAGTTCACGTCCTTCTTCTACGAGACGTCTGTGTGCAACGTCACGGCAGGTTGTCATGCTTCCATTTAAGTATACGATATCTCCTGCATGGATATCCTTGAGATCTTCTGCTGAGACCGGTGTTGTTAAAATTTTCTTTCCATCTTTCATTTCCAGCATTATAAAGTCACCCCCGAATGTGTTGTGATTGTGTAGTTAAGGTCTTTATCAAAAATGATGTGTCCACGTCTGTGGGACCAGCATCCAACGTTTACAGCCACACCGATTGTGGATGGATGTCTCGCTGTGTTTTCGATATGAACACCCATTACAGAATATTTACCGCCCATACCCTGTGGTCCAAGGCCGATTGCATTGATTCCGTCTTCGAGAAGAGTCTCCATCTTAGCTGCTCTTT
>CAKROE010000148.1 GCA_934371915.1 uncultured Blautia sp.
GAATACAGTAATGTATTCGTCTCTTACAGGTATTGTATTTACTCTTCAATATACTGAATCCAGAAACCACCATCAATCAACTCAGCTGGAGCGGTATCTCCATCACCAGCTAAAAGATTTTTGTACATATCAGCACGAATATCTGTTTCAAGCTGTTTAATACGTTCTTCAAAGTTTGCCTTTGTAACGTAATCATCACTTGCCTTATTGATATCTACAATATCCTGTTTGATCTCATTGATCTGAGTCATGAGTTTCTTCTGGTCACCCTCATAGACAGAAGTATCAATCTTAGTTGCAAGAACTTTATTGGTCGCTTCAATCTTATCATTCGCAGCCTGGATGTAATTATGAACATCCATTAAGGTCTGGAAATCTTCCGGTGCATCAGCAAAGAAGGTAGCCAATTTCTGTTTTACCGTGTTGAATTCTGTCTGATCCACCTTTAAGTCCACAGACTTTTGAACATTGTCCAAGATCTCAGTCAGAGAAAATTCTTTACGAAAAATCTGGTCGGTAGTTGTACGAACCATCAGGTTATAGATCACACTATCGACCTTTTTACTAAGAACTACAGGGATATCAATCATAGTTTCTTGTTTTTTCGCCATAATTAATTCACCATCCCATCTTAAAGTTTTGTGATATCAAAACCGGTTGTATAGCGTACGTAATCTCCAACGCTAATATCCGGGATATCGAGAAGTACTTTTTTCTTTCGTATCATGGTATCTGGATCATATTTTGCATCTGATAATGCATCCTCTACAACTAAAAGTGCGTTCGGATTTGTCTCAATACATCGTTCATAGTAATAATAGAATCCATTACTATTTGCATC
This sequence comes from uncultured Blautia sp., assembly GCA_934371915.1. Lineage (GTDB taxonomy): Bacteria > Bacillota > Clostridia > Lachnospirales > Lachnospiraceae > Blautia_A. The sequence goes on from CAKROE010000148.1 coordinate 842, forward strand.
ATATTTTCCATCTCCATCTGGATTAGAGTCTGTTGGAGGAAGTACCGGTTTATCATCATCTCCTCCTGGTGCTGGATCAGGATCTGGTTCCGGATCTGTACTTGGATACTTGTTGTTAAGATTCTCCTGTAAAATATCTTTTACCGTCTGATCATCATAAACAACGATTTGATTACCTAATATCAAATGCATATTCAAAGTAATCTTTCTTGGATAAAACGATACAGAAAATTCACCAAACTCAATCTTAGCAGCAGCTGTAGAATATACCGGAATATTATACTTTAACATGCACTGAACGGTATGAGAATCATACGTATAAGAATTTCCTTCTATACTATTGTGAATGCCAAAGCATTCACTATTCATTGGATCCGTACACTGAAGAATGCAAATATCATTAATTTGCATCGTGTACTTCTCACCATACGTATTTGCCATTATTCCAAATGGAACTTTGTTGGTGACAGCAAATGTAATTTTTGGATCAAAGAGCTTCACTCTTCGATATACCAATTCGTTATTTACCGCACAGCCCAATGGAAGGATTCCGTCTACCGGATCTAACGTTTTGCTCGTACAAGAGTGATTAATTTCAGATCCTTTTTCATTATAAATTGAATAATCAACAAATAACACATACCGATCTGCAATTGTCTCAATTTCAGTGATCTTATCGTTTTTAAGATCTGCTTCCATTTGCTTATATAAACTACGATTGGATTGCAGGTCTGCATAGTCAACCCCATTTACCCACATATTCGCAACCATCTCTCGAGCCGCATTGTCATATTCCAAAGAAGAATGGGTTCGATAAGAGCGTGCAATATTTCTTGGGATATTGGTAGATTGATCAACTTTCATATACCGATCTGCGATCTTCGCATATATTGCTTTATTCGCCATTCGTTGAACCTACCTTTCTATACATTTTTTCCGGTTAAAATCCGAATCAAAATCTTCCAAGTATTCCAGTGTAATCTCAATACGTGGTTTGATGGAATAATACTTGCGAAGCGTCCCTTCAACAATGTTCTTGTCATCTGCAATGATTGTATCGTTGATCATATCACAGTATGTCTTCGCCAAATTATCCCAATCTGGTTTCGCCATCGGACGTATGAATCCGAGTTCTGCCGCCAATTGTTCCACAGATTTCATAGTGCTTGGAATAGGTAGAAATACCTTACAGTCGAATTTTACCGAAGTTTGTATTAATTCAATGTCCTCTCTGTTTTTCAGGTAGAACTTAATAAATTTATTATGATCGGATGCACCTTTAACATAAAAATGCACATTTCTTCCTCGCATAAACCCTCTTGGTCGTGGTGTTGCTTTCGGAATCACGTAAAAGGTAAACGTTTCTTTTTTCCATTTTAATTTTGAAATACGTTGAATAAAGGGAAGAAATTGCTCTTCCCATTTATTGGATTTAAACGATGAAATCAGGAAATGGAGACGATCATCAGCATCGTCTGGAATCCTTCCATATTTTTCATCGTAAAGTTTTTTTAATACTGGTATTTCCATAAAAATCTCCTTTAAAAACCTTCAATTTCTCTCATCGCATATGCAAATTGCTCCTGGAAAAGTCCCGTTACGGTTTGTGGAATATCGGTCATACGATCCTTAATCAGATTCATTGCCAAATTAATCTTGGTTCCAATCTGAGGATATACCAATGACATTCCACACGTATTTGCAAGATATTCGATTAAACTTGTATTTTGTAAAAACAGAATTGGATTTTGCTGCGGAGACATGCTAAGATCACTATATAAATCTGCAATCGTAAAGCTGACATCGATCTCATTTGGCATACCGTCTACAGTCCAAGACTGTTCACTTACGCTTTTGTTAACCTGCATATCTGTTATCATCCCAAGATTAATATTACACACGCCATCCATAAATGCTTTTACAAGAAATGGTGAGCTGTACGTATTTGCATTTGCTTGTTTTGGAATTGCTAAGCAAATCAAATGCATCAATGGAACCAGGTTATCCATATAGAGTCCGAACTTACTACCATAAGGTGCTTTCAAATGTACTGTAAAAGAATAAGTCGTTGGTCGTGAGGATGATTTATAGATATCTGGCATAATTACATTTTCACCTTTTACAACATTTCCAGTTAAATTCAAGATTCTGGAGAGTATGGAGGTAACATTGTTTCCATTTAACGACTGTGAGATAGAATCCGTGGCAGCGTTTGCAAGAGTGGTTAAATTATCCCCAATATCTTCAGATCCTCCTGAATTTACAAGAAACGCAACTTCTTTTAACATATCAGATCCATTGTCGAACGCACTCTTTAACATGGAAGTTCCCGTTTCATTGCTGTAAGATTCTGTAAATCCAGACGATGGATCCACACAAAATCTCACATATTGCATGTTTGTTAAGGTATCATAAAGTGCCTCCAGTGGACTTGTGCTACTCTCATCATCCGCAGATTTTAGATTCACTTCTGCTTTTCCACTTTTATCAACCGTCACAGTTCCATCTTCGGTTGTTTGATATAAAAAGGAATGATCTCCGAGAGTATCTTTTGATTTTACCGTCACCGTATATTTTTCGGTTTTCCATTTTCCAGTTTTCTTATCTTTTACTCTTCTCGTATGTTTTTCCTCTTTCCAACCATAGTTGGAACTGAAAATACTTTGATTCGTATTCTTCATGGAAGATCTGGCACTACTATCTGTCATCGAAGCAGAACCAACTTCATTATCACACCAATATCTCCAGTTGAATTGCTGCAGTGAGACACCATTTATCGTTTCTTCTAATTCCAAAAAAGTCGCAATGGTACGACACATGATATTGACATATTGAATATAATCACTGTATGCGGGTGTGAAATCATAGTATCGTAGAGTATCTCCACTATCTTTGGTGAGAGCGTCTACGACCAAAGATGACTTTGTTAAGTTTTCAAATCCGTTTGCCGCTTCCGCTATATATTTACCCATAGCGGCTTGTTCGGATTTTGATTTACCTGGAAGATAGTATGGAGTACCAGGAATCATAGTTAAAATCGGTGCTTCCATTCGTATATTTCGAAGATACGAACGTCCGACGGTTTGTGATAAATCTGTATATCTTGGATCTACGGAATCTGGAAATTGATATGGTAATGCAAATACACGTAATCCAAGTTTAAACATCGTTTCATTTGCCATATGGTGATCCCTCCTTAAACGTTTAAAAGTAGGATAA
>CAKROE010000149.1 GCA_934371915.1 uncultured Blautia sp.
GCGGTTCCTGTGTCATCACAAATGAAGACGGATGGCTGAAACGCGGAAGCACCCGCAGCGACCTCTGTCGCCCGAAATTTACACTGATGAATCCACGTCTTACTTATACCTTACCGGAATATCAGACAGAAAGCGGCTGTGTGGACATTCTCATGCATACAATGGAGCGCTATTTTGTCAATATCGAAACCATGGAAATCACTGACAGCATCAGCGAATCTCTGATGCAGACTGTCATCTATAATGCTCGTATCCTGCTGAATGAGCCTGGTAACTATAATGCAAGAGCCGAGATCATGTGGGCAGGAAGTCTTTCTCACAATGGACTGACCGGATGTGGTACCGGTGGCGGTGACTGGGCCTGTCATCAGCTCGAGCACGAACTCGGCGGCATGTTTGATGTAACACACGGTGCCGGACTTGCTGCAATCTGGGGAAGCTGGGCACGTTATGTATATGATGCCAACCCGGAACGTTTTGCACAGTTTGCAACCAACATTTTTGATATTCCATGTTTTGCAGATTACGAAAGCACCGCACTTGCCGGAATTGAAGCCATGGAAGATTTCTTCCGCTCCATTCATATGCCTACAAATCTTCGTGAACTTGGTCTGGATCTCACAGATGAGCAGATTCATGAGCTGGCCTTCAAATGCAGCTTCGAAGATACCCGTACCATCGGTATATTCAAACAGCTCAACATGAAAGATATGGAAAAAATCTATATGATGGCAAGATAAAAGTACATTTCAGGAAACAAATTTTAAGGCAGGAGCTCATCTTCGAGTTCCTGCCTTTCTCTGTCATAAACACTTTTCTGTAAAATGTTTCTCCTCTTATTTTAAAAGATATACTTCCGTATCATATGTACCTTTTGCTTCTCCTTCTGCGTGAGTAGCAACATAAATATCAATACGTTTGTTCTTAATTGCTCCACCACAGTCTTCTGCCACATAAACCTGTCCATTGATCACAACTTTGCTTCCGTAAGGAATGACAGATGGATCAACTGCAATCGTATGGTTCGTCGTCGCTGTCACACCGGTGGATGTAATACCATTTGCGTACGGGCCACAACAGATGCTGCACGGGCAATAATGTGTAATTTTAAAAACACCCAGATCCACAAGATTTGCATCAGAAGACGCTGCTATCGGCGTGCCAACCTGCACTCCATTCTCTTCTGTGACTTTCTGCTCATCTTCTTCCAGTGCATCGGCAAATACGCCCTTGCCTGTACTTTCATGAAGTGTTCCTGCATCTTTATCCTTATCGATCGTGTCTTCTTCTGTCTCAGCGCTCTCTGGCAGATTCAGGCAGCTTGTAGGAATATATCCCACCGCATCTGTCCCGTCTGCATTCTGATATTCAATCCTGCTCCAGACCTTATTGACTGTTCCCGTCTGTTTTACCTGATCAAGTTCAAGAACTTCTCCGATTTCCTCTCCGTCTTTCCTTCCGGGATAGTCCAGCACTGTGGTATCACTCTTGACCTCCACTTCTTCGTTTGCCGGTTCAATCTGGTCGGTATCACTCAACATCTGATTCTGGATGTAGCCAATTATCTGATTTCCGTCCACCTCACAGGAAACCTTACTCCATCCGTTGTCACAAACTGCACTGCGGCTGAGTTCGTCTCCCAGCGAAACTCCGGCAAGTTTCTCTGTATCTTCACCCGGTTTGGAATAAATCCCGGCATTCTTTGCTGTCACATATAAGGTATCCTGAACAGCTGCAACCGTCACTGTATTCCCGTCTCCATCTTCTGTCTGAAATGTCTGTATTGTTTTATTATCTTTTTTATCTGCTTTCGTCACTGCCTGATAATCCTGCACCGCCCCGTAAACCGCCGATGCCTGTCCGATCAGTACAGCCCCAACTAAAATCGCGCATGCTCTTTTTCTCACATGCTTCACCTCGTTTCCATAGACTTGCTTTCCCTGTCTCTTATACTCGGCCTTATTTTAGCACAAGAAATCCGTCATTTCAAATTTACACAGGTTTTTCACGAAATTTTAAGAAAATCCTTAGAATTCTTTTCTTTTCAAATGAATGCTTACAAGCTACAATAGAAGTATGAAAATACAAAAGCAAAACTCAAACCTTACAAAAAAACAACGGCTTAAGAACCGCAAAAAACAGATACGGATCCAGAAACTGATTCTGGCATCTGTATGTATCCTTCTACTTGGCATTGCAGTTCTTCGTCCCGTTTATAACCACAAACAAAAGACCTATACGATCAACTCCACCTGTGAGGGATATCGCAGCAAAATAGAAGCAGAGGCTGCAAATTATGATATGTCCGACTATGTTGATCTGATTCTTGCCCTTATGATGCAGGAAAGCTCCGGTCAGGGTACGGATGTCATGCAGTCCTCAGAAGGCGCCTACAATACCAAATACCCACAGACTCCCAATGGAATTACTGACATAGATTACTCCATTTCCTGTGGCATTCAGGAGTTAAAATATGCCCTTAATAAAGCCGGTGTCACAGGTCCTGATGATCTGGATCATATCCGGCTTGCACTTCAGGGGTACAATTTCGGTGCAGATGTATATTTCAATTATCTTGAAAAAAACGGCATCACCACCTGGTCTGTCGAAAGTTCCGAAGCTTTCGCCAAAATCGCCAGCGGCGGGACTGCACGTTCCGAAGAAGATCCACTGTATACTACCGCCGGTCCGTGGGACTACGGAGACCAGCATTATCCGGAACACGTATTACGCTATTATCATATTTAGTCCCTTTTTTATGCCGGAATTATATTTTTGTAAATTTTTCAAATTTTTTCAAAAAAACATTTGACAAGCACAATTATATCTGGTATTATATGTCTTGTCGATGAGGGAAACACCTCTGCAAGACATATGCGATAGTGGCGTAGTTGGTAACGCGCGACCTTGCCAAGGTCGAGACCGCGGGTTCGAGCCCCGTCTATCGCTCTCAGGAACTCTGGAAGAATTCAGAGTTCTTTTTTTATACCATACAATCAAACATTCACTACTTTTACGACACTCTTACTTCAGACAATATTCCCTTTAATTATCCAACTTCTCTTTATCCACTTGAAGGTTACTTAATTCAGTTATAAAAAATCCCGGATTCAGAACTTTACACTTTCCAAACCCGGGATATTTTTAACGTATTTTCTGTTACAGAAATCGAATATCTGTTGCTGTTCACTCTGTGACCGGCGACATTTTTTTCATTCTATGATCTTTCCCTATATCTTAGTGATGGAACAGTCTGATTCCTGTAAATGCCATAACCATACTATACTTATTGCAGGTATCAATAACAGCATCATCACGGACAGATCCACCTGGCTCTGCAATATATTTCACGCCACTCTTATGCGCACGCTCAATGTTATCACTGAATGGGAAGAAGGCATCAGATCCAAGAGTTACATCTGTAAGGCCATCCAGCCAGGCTCTCTTCTCTTCCTTTGTAAATACTTCCGGCTTTTCTGTGAAAGTTTTTTCCCATGCACCGTCAGCCAGAACATCCATATACTCCTCACCGATATAAACATCAATGGCATTGTCTCTCTCTGCACGTGTGATCGTATCTTTAAATGGAAGATTCAGAACCTTCGGGCACTGGCGGAGGTACCAGTTATCTGCTTTCTGACCGGCAAGACGTGTACAGTGAACACGGGACTGCTGTCCTGCACCAACACCGATCGCCTGTCCGTCTTTTACAAAGCATACAGAATTGGACTGTGTATATTTCAGAATGATCAGAGACACTTTCAGGTCTCTCTTTGCTTCTTCTGTAAGATCTTTATTATCTGTAACAATGTTAGAGATCAGCTCATCATCAATTGCAAGTTCCTGACGTCCCTGTTCAAAGGTTACTCCAAATACCTGTTTGTGTTCCAGCGGAGCCGGTACATAATCCGGATCGATCTCGATCACATTGTAATTTCCTTTTTTCTTCTGTTTCAGGATTTCCAGTGCTTCTTCTGTGTCCCCTGGTGCAATCACACCA
>CAKROE010000150.1 GCA_934371915.1 uncultured Blautia sp.
CAACTGCAACTTTCTTACCTGCTGCAATCGGTGTATCATAAGAATCATCGAATGCTTTCATCAGGTTGCTTCTTGTCAGGTATTCGTTTGCAGAGAATACACCGCTTGCGTTCTCACCCGGGATTCCCATAAACATCGGAAGACCTGCACCGGAACCGATAAATACAGCTTCAAATCCTTCATCCTCGATCAGCTGATCGATGGTTGTGGATTTACCGATGACAACGTTTGTTTCGAATTTAACGCCAAGTTCTTTGACTTTTTCGATTTCTTTCTTAACGACTTTCTGTTTTGGAAGACGGAATTCCGGAATACCATAAACAAGAACGCCACCGAGCTCATGAAGTGCTTCGAATACAGTTACATCGTAACCTGCTTTTGCAAGATCACCTGCACAGGTAAGTCCGGACGGACCGGAACCGATAACTGCAACTTTGTGTCCGTTCTTCACTTCTGCGCCGGCCGGTTTGATGTCATGTTCCAGAGCGTAATCAGCAACAAATCTTTCCAGTTTACCGATGGAAACAGCTTCACCCTTCTTACCACGGATACACTGTCCTTCACACTGGGATTCCTGTGGACATACACGACCACAGATAGCCGGAAGTGCGGAAGAAAGTCCGATTACTTTGTAAGCTTCTTCCATGTTGCCTTCTTTGATATACTCGATGAATCCAGGGATATTGATAGATACCGGACATCCCTCTACGCATTTCGGTTTCTTGCAGCCCAGACATCTCTGAGCTTCTTCCATTGCTTCTTCCTGATTATATCCAAGACAAACCTCTTCAAAGTTTGTTGCACGTACCTTCGGATCCTGTTCTCTTACAGGTACTTTTTTTAACATTTTTGCATCTGCCATTACTTGTCACCTCCGCACTGTCCGCATCCACCGTGGTGGGTATCGCCTTCCTGAAGCTTCAGTAATGCACGACCCTCTTCAGTCTTGTACATCTGGCTTCTCTTCATAGCCTGATCGAAATCTACAAGATGTCCGTCAAATTCCGGTCCGTCTACGCAGGCAAATTTGATCTCATCGCCAACCTGAAGACGGCATGCTCCACACATACCTGTTCCGTCTACCATGATCGGGTTCATGCTGACGATTGTATGGATGCCCAGCTTCTTAGTAAGAAGACAGACGAATTTCATCATGATCATCGGTCCGATTGCAACACAGACATCATACTGTTTGCCTTCGTTTGTAACGAGATCTTCCAGAGTCTTTGTAACCATACCGGAACGTCCGTAAGATCCGTCATCTGTTGTAACATAAAGGTTGGAAACTGCTGCAAGTTCTTTTTCAAGAATTACCATATCTTTGGTCTTGGAACCAAGGATTACATCTGCAGTAATACCATGTTCTTTCAGCCATTTTACCTGTGGGTAAACCGGTGCGGTACCAACACCTCCGGCGATAAATACCATTTTCTTTTTCTTTAATTCTTCAATATCCTCATGAACAAATTCAGAAGGACATCCCAGAGGTCCTACAAAATCACGGAAAGAATCTCCTGCTTTTAATTCGGACATCCTGATTGTAGATGCACCGACTTCCTGGAATACGATTGTTACTGTGCCTTCTTCACGATCATAGTCACAGATTGTAAGCGGAATTCTCTCGCCCTTTTCATCCATTTTTACGATGATAAATTGTCCTGGCTGACAGTGGCTTGCAACACGCGGTGCGTGAACGACCATAAGATGGATCTTAGCTGCCAGTGTCTCAGCTTTTAAAATCTTATACATTGTTTCCCTCCTAGCGTATATTCATTCAATCCCTTAATAATAATACGCTAAAATCTTTCCTATTACAAGGAAAAGATTTACAAACATGCATAAAACCGACTATTTTTTCACATTCCTTTCCTTCCTTCAGCTTCTTTTTCTTCAATCATCTGATGCAGCCGTGCAAGCGCCTCCCGTATTCCGCCGATCTCATTGATCAGACCTTCTCTAACCGCTTCTCGTCCTTCCAGCATCGTCCCTACATCTTTAACAAGCTGGCTGGTATCCAGCATCAGTTCCTCAAGCCGTTCCTGCGTCGTGCCGGAATGTGCCGCAATAAATCCCGTAATGCGATCCTGAATTTTCTCGATATTCCGATAGGACTGCGCCACACCGATAAACATTCCGCTGGAACGCACCGGATGAATCACCATCGTTGCACTCGGCACCGCAAAAGAATAATCCGCCGACACCGCCATCGGCACTCCGATCGAATGTCCTCCTCCCAGCACAAGAGAAACTGTAGGAATACTCAAAGATGCGATCATTTCTGCGATTGCCAGCCCCGCCTCAACATCTCCACCGACCGTATTCAAAAGGATCAACAGTCCATCCACATCTTCATCGTCCTCGATCAGTGCCAGTTTCGGAAGGACATGTTCATACTTCGTTGTCTTGCTCTGTGAAGGCGCGCTGTCATGACCTTCCACCTCACCGATGATCGTCAGAAGTTCAATCCTGTGTTTCCTTTTGTTCTGATCAAGTGTAATCTGTCCCGTCTCCCTGATCTGCTCATCCTGTTCTTTCTGTGTATCAATTTCCTGCTGTTTTTCATTTTTGTTTTCAGACATAAAAATACCTCCATGTACATTCATGAAGGTATTTTGTGTAAAACTATGGATTCATATACATCAGGACTGTATCCTTCGCTCAATTTCCGTTACGCGTCTGTCCAGCGAGCTCACCTTCAGTTCATAAAGGAAATGCCTGTTTGAAACCTTAATTGCTTCATCCAGCTTCTCCATCAGACTTAAGTGATTCTCCGCCAGAATCCTGATGTTCTTGTTCGTCTCATTCTCAAGATTAAGCTCTATCGCTGACATCCTTGATCTGAGTTCTTTCGTGTCTTCACGGACTTCTTTCAGACCTGTTACAAGTCCTTCTGTTGTTTCTTTCACAGATGTTAATTCTGTCTTCATCATTTGTGTATCATCGTAAATTTTCTTAAGGAGTTCATCGTTTGTCATCAGTGTCTCACCTCCTTGTAGAACTAATTGTACTATATTCTATTTTAAATGTCCATCAGAAAAAAATAAACATTTCGACACTTTTCGACAAATAAAGAAGGGCACTTCCCAATACCAGATTCCTCAATCCGGCAAGCAGAAGTACCCTTACTTATACAAATCAATTTTATTCAGATGTATCTTTTCAAATCAAATTCTGCCAGATCATTCGTCCCAGTTTGTCCAAACGTCTGTGACATCATCATCCTCATCGAGAAGATCCAGTGTTCTCTGAAGGTTCTTGACATCATTTTCGTCTGTAAGCTCTACGTATGTCTGCGGAACCATGGCAACCTGTGCTTCTACCATCGGGATTCCTGCTTTTTCCAGAGCCTCGCGTACAGCGCTGAAATCATCCGGAGCTGTCAGAATCTCGAAGCTGTCTTCTTCTTCGTTGAAGTCCTCAGCACCTGCATCAAGAGCAGTCATCATAAGCTCATCTGCATCCATATCGCCGCATTCGTCTTCCAGTTCTTCTTTATCAATAATGATCTGACCTTTCTGATCAAACATGAAAGATACACATCCCTGTGTTCCGATGCTTCCGTAACCTTTTGTAAATGCATTTCTTACATTACTTGCTGTACGGTTCTTGTTGTCAGTCAGAGTCTCAACGATGATTGCAACACCATTCGGGCCATAACCTTCGTATGTAGCATGCTCATAATTATCTGCGGAGTCTGCTCCGGCAGCTTTCTTGATACCACGGTCGATTGTATCGTTCGGCATGTTGTTTGCTTTTGCTTTTGCAATGACGTCACGAAGTTTGCTGTTGTTGTTCGGATCCGGACCGCCAGCCTTTACAGCCATAACGATCTCACGGCCGATAACGGTAAAGATTTTTCCCTTTTTGGCATCATTTTTTTCCTTTTTGTGCTTTATGTTTGCGAATTTTGAATGTCCTGACATGTTTCACTCTCTCC
>CAKROE010000151.1 GCA_934371915.1 uncultured Blautia sp.
TCTCTGGTCCATTCCAAAGGAATTCTGGTGTTTACGACATCTTCTACAATTTCTTTTTCAAAGATATCAAACGTTTTGCTGATCACTCCCATGCGGATCGCTTTTGCCGGAGAAAGCCCCACTTCCACGATCTTCATTGCAGCAAGGAGTCCTCGAAGATCCAGTGCTTTCGTAGAGATTTCACTGTTCTGTGCTTTGAGCTGCAGATCAAGAAATACTCCGATAAACTGATCGATTGCATGTTCTTTCGCCGTCGGAAACATCTGATGAAAAATGAACTGCAATGTCTCTTCTGTCTGCGCCGGCATATCGATCACCATAAATCGGGAAACCAGAGCCTCATTCAGTTCTTTCGTACCGGCATATCCATAATTCATCGTACCGATAAAGCGTGTCGCAGGATGCAGATCGATCTTATCATATCCCGGAACATCGATGGAACGACGGTGATCCAGTGTCGCATGCAACACGGAAACAGCATCATTCTTTGCCATATTTATTTCGTCCAGCACACCGAATCCACCACATTCCGCACAACGGTAAATACTTCCCTTTCGAAGTTTGACCTGATCATCCTCGAACGTATCGGTACCGATCAGATCACCGCTGTTTGTATTTACATGAAACGATACATTGTATACCGGTCTGTGAAAAATATATGCCAGATTTTCTGCCAGAATATTTTTTCCGGTTGCCTTCGGACCTGCCAGAAGCAGATTCTGCCCCTGAAGCAGGCCCGCGATCGCCATTTCCAGAATTTCTTTCCCATAAAAAGGGATGGCAGGCTTTGTGATCCTGCCTGCCGCTTCATCCGGAACCGGGTGCATTTCCCGGAATTCCAGTACTTTTTTTATTAAACCGGAGGAGACATTCTGCTCCTCCAGAAATTTCAGTTCTTCCAATTCAATTCTCCCTGAAAATATAATCCCTTATTTCTTAAACCTCAAAAATCAGATCTCCATAAGAAGGCATTGGCCACATGGACTTGTCAACGAGCATTTCCAGCTCATCAACCGGAGTACGGAGTTCTTCCATCGCCTTGCAGACCACGTCTTTACAATATACTGCACGCTCTCTGCCCTCCGGAATCGCAGCAACTTTTGAAACAACGTCTGAAAGATTTTTCATGGCACTGTTTGTCACTTTCAGAAGTGCAGAGCACTTTTTCAGGAGTTCAAGCTGCACGCTGATATCGATATCTCCAACCGCACGGACAGGATTTACAGAGTCCGCAAGAACTGTTGTATAACGGATAACTGCCGGGATGATCTGCTTTGTAGCAACGTCGATCATGGTCTTTGCTTCGATATTGACTGCTTTTGCATAAATCTCGTACTGGATCTCTGCACGAGATTCCAGCTCAGTCTTTGTGAATACATGGAATTCCTCAAACAGTTTGACAGCCTTGTCAGTTGTCAGTGCCGGAATCGCATCCACCATGGACGGAAGATTCGGAAGGCCACGACGTTTTGCTTCTTCTGCCCACTCCGGTGCATAACCGTTTCCGTTAAAGACAATGCGCTGATGCTCGATTGCATATTCTTTGATCAGATCATGAACTGCCATTTCAAAATCATCTGCCTGTTCCAGACGGTCGCAGGCTTCCTTGAAAGCCTCGGCAGCGATTGTGTTCAGTACGACATTACATTCAGAAATAGAATCTCTGGAACCGACCATACGGAATTCGAATTTGTTTCCGGTAAATGCAAACGGTGATGTACGGTTACGGTCTGTCGCATCTTTCATGAAATCCGGAAGTGTCTTAACACCGGTCTCAAGGATCGTACCTTTTTTACTGTGTGTCGCAGTTCCTGTGCTGATCAGCTGATCAAGGACATCTCCAAGCTGTTCACCAAGGAATACAGAAATAACAGCCGGCGGTGCTTCATTGCCGCCAAGTCTCTGATCGTTTCCTACATCCGCTGCGGACTCACGAAGAAGATCTGCATGAGTATCTACGGCTTTCAGGATACAGGTCAGGACAAGCAGGAACTGAATGTTCTCATGTGGTGTTTTTCCCGGATCCAGAAGGTTGATTCCGTCATCTGTTGTCAGAGACCAGTTATTGTGTTTACCGGAACCATTGACACCTGCAAACGGTTTCTCATGAAGCAGACAGCGCATACCATGACGGCTTGCTACCTTCTTGAGGATACGCATCATGATCTGGTTGTGGTCTGCAGCAATATTTACCGGTGCATAGATCGGAGCCAGCTCATGCTGTGCCGGAGCAACTTCATTGTGCTGCGTCTTCGCAGTTACACCAAGTTTCCAGCACTCTTCATTTACTTCTTTCATATAGGCAGAAATTCTCTGACGGATCGTACCGAGATAATGATCATCCATCTCCTGTCCCTTCGGAGGCATTGCACCGAAAAGAGTTCTGCCGGTATAGATCAGATCCTTTCTCTGGAGCCATTTTTCTTTATCTACAAGGAAGTATTCCTGTTCTGCACCTACAGACGGAGTTACCTTCTTAGAGGTTGTATTTCCAAAGAGTCTGAGAAGTCGTAAAGACTGCGTATTGATTGCTTCCATGGAACGCAGAAGTGGTGTCTTCTGGTCAAGTGCCTCTCCTGTGTAAGAACAGAATGCGGTAGGAATGCAGAGCGTTCCTCCGGCTGCATCATGGCGTACAAAAGCCGGTGATGTACAGTCCCATGCAGTATAACCTCTTGCCTCAAAGGTTGCCCGAAGTCCACCTGACGGGAAAGAAGACGCATCGGATTCTCCCTTGATCAGTTCTTTACCGGAAAAGCTCATCAGAACTTTACCGTTCTCCTTTGGTGCTGTGATAAACGCATCATGCTTTTCCGCAGTTACACCTGTCAGCGGCTGAAACCAGTGGCTGTAATGGGTTGCGCCCTTTTCGATTGCCCATTCTTTCATCTCATGTGCAACTACATCTGCCACCTCCAGAGAGAGTTCTTTACCCTCTTCGATGGTTTTTTTCAGCTCTTTGTATACTTTTTTCGGAAGACGTTCTTCCATGACCGAGTCATTAAATACGTCGCATCCGAAAAGCTCTGTTACATTTACGTAATCTGACATTCTCTTTCTCCTTTTGGTTCTCATTCGCATTGTATGTCGGTTTTACTTTTTGGTACTCTTAAGATAAAGATTCAGCGCTTTATGCCTGTTTTCGATTTCTACACAGCTGTGATCCCCGCCAAATTCTCCGTCCAGAGTCCACGGAACTTCCTCGTCTGACTCTATCGTAAGCTTCTTCGTCTTGAAGGAATAAATCAGGTCTGTGTTATCTTCTGCCATCACGAGTGCCGTTATGATTTCCTGAAGCTGCAAAGGATTCTTCGGATGAACAATCAGTGTCACCTCAAAAAGTCCGTCATTCATATCAACATTCTTGCCTGTGAGGTTCTTGAATCCGCCCACAGAACGGGAATTAGTGATCATTCCGACGATGAAATCATCCTCTGCCTGAACTTCATCAGAAGTTACTTTCATATGGTAAGATTTTATATCAAAAAGTCGTTTTACCCCTTCCAGAACATAGGCAACATGTCCCAGAACGTTTTTCAGATCCTGGTCCGTCTCATAAGACACATCTGTAAACAGTCCAAATGCTGCCACATATGCAAAAGTCTTCTGATTGAATCTTCCGATATCACAATGGTACAGTTCTTCTTCCATGATCATCTCTGCTACTTTTGTCATGTTTTTCGGCATAAAAAGACTGTTTGCAAAATCATTGGTACTTCCTGCCGGAATATAGCCGATCGGAACATTACTTTCTGCTTCCATGATACCGGTAACTACTTCATCCAGTGTACCGTCACCTCCACTGCAGACGATCATGTCAACAGAATTTGCATATTCCTTCGCTTTCTCA
>CAKROE010000152.1 GCA_934371915.1 uncultured Blautia sp.
ATGCGTAAGAACACACATAAAACAAAGCACAAATAAATCGATTGCTGTTAAAACATAAAAATATCCATTCATTTTATAATTCCAATTCAAACATAATCATTCTATCACCAAAATATTCACTACATTTATTTTCAATAATAATATAACCATCGTTTAATTAAATTATTTTCCCAAAACAAATGTATGCTTTAATTTTTATTACTCAAAACATACTTCAAAAAACTTATCCGTAAGTTTTTGAATTTCTTCATTTTTAGCTAGCGTTGAAATCCATATACCTGGGATTTCATCATATCCATACCATAATCCTGCTAATCCACCAGCTATTGCAGCAACTGTATCGGTATCATCACCTAAGTTAACCGCGTTTAAAACACATTCAGAATATGTTGTTGTATTAATCAAACACCAAAGAGACGCTTCTAAAGTATGTACTACATATCCACTACTTTTTATTTGTTCCTCTTTTAAACATTCTATGTTTCTAAGTTTTCCAAAATCTGATATAACATTTACAAAATTATCTTGTTGTTGATAATACGTGAGAGCATCTTCAATTCCTTGTTTTATTGAATTCGAAAGATTATTCCCACAAAAAATATGAAATACGATATCACAATATATACCACAAGCCATTTGACACTTTGGATGAGCATGTGTCATTTTTGAAGCTGAGTGAATAATCATAGCTGCTTGTTCATCTAATTTTGTATTCTTATATTTTCCAATAATATATAAAGCTATCGGTAACATTCTCATTAAGGAACCATTACCACAACAATTTTCAGATTGTTCTCCACATTCTAGTGCTGGTCTACCTTTTACAAAATTAAAAATAGACATTTTAGTGCTACCACCAACATCAAACACTTCATCATGTGCTGTATTTGTTGCATTCCATAACCAATCTGCAAATCGTTCCATTTGATCTGTATAATCTATTCCTTTAACAATAATAGATTTCATCATACATAATGTCATGCTTGTATCATCTGACCATGTACCTGCAATTTGTTCATGAGTACCACCCGATTGCATACCGCATACTGGTCTTAATTTTCTTTCTTCCCGAGTTGTAAATTCTACTGGAACACCAAGAGCATCTCCTACTATAAAGCCTATAATTGCCACTTTTATTCTACTTTTCAAATTATTATTCACAGTTTGATTTCTCCTATTATCCATACTAACACATCCATCAAAAAACTCCTCATATTTACCCGATTGGATAAAATACAAGGAGTAATTTTTCTATATCTTATAAAACCACACAATTGTTATAGTCAAGCCACAATTTTGTTATAACTAAACCACATGGTTGTTATAGAGGGAACCACTCTCTATGTTAAATTCCCTAAATTAATATACATCTCTGCATTGTTTCTGTTTTACAAACTGAATTTTACGGTTGCTTAGAAAAATCAATCTCGTATCGTGTTCCATGCGAAAGCAATAATCCGTCTGTTAGGTCAATACGCAAAATACAAGTGTTTATATCATCAAAGTTATTATGTCCATTATCGATCCATGCAGAAAATACCTCTCGCATCTTATTTGCAATCTCTTTGTTTTCTTCTTTTCCAAAATACCCTAAATTAACACCTTTTCCATGTGCGGTAAACCACTCGCCAGTAAGTGCAACCGTTGGATTTACTTCGATCTGCTTCATTTTGTTTGATAACCCGTATGTAAGCACATAAAATGCACCATCCACATAAAAGGTATTTACATTACGGACATAAGGAATTTCATTTACTGTAGTTGCCAAAGCAATAATACTGTCTTTTCCAAAGCGTTCAATTAGTATTTTTTCAGCTTCTTTTGTTAATTTTTCCATTAGTTACCTCCACAAATTACGATTTCGTACTATAGAAGCGTAGATAATAGATAGTTATCTGCGCTTGTTTCATAATAAGGGATACAGATGGCCTGACGTAATTCCGATAGGGATATCAGAAGATACTCCCGGCGATAAACAGTCAGCCATCCCCTTATTATTATATTCGATTAAGCAGGTTGATACTGCTATTATGGCAGCTGTCGTGTCACCAACGAAAATGAGTTTAATAAGTGCGGGTGGTCGCTATCTGTTAGACACATTTAAGGAGGTGTTTTTATTATGATCAGTGTTGGAATCGATGTGTCAAAGGGAAAGAGCACTGTATGTGCCATCAAGCCATATGGTGAGGTCCTGATGACGCCAAGAGACTTCAAGCACACCAAAGATGATCTGGATTCTTTAGTGAAACAACTCAGCCGGTTCAAGGAAGAGATCCACATCATCATGGAAGCTACAGGCAATTACCATCTGCCTGTCTATCAGTATCTGAAATCAAAGGATTATCAGATCTCTATCATCAACCCATTGGAGATGAAGCGATGCCGTTGTCAGGGAATCAGGAATCCCAAGACTGACAAAATCGACTCGATGATCATCGCTCAGTATGGCATCGATTACTGGTACAGGTTCAAACCGAATGACGATATGGATGAGAAAAGGCAGGAACTTAGACTGTTGGGTAAGCAGTACACAAGTTATATGCGTATTCGAACGATCAGATGTCAAGATCTCTGCCACATTCTGGATCGAACGATGCCTGGCGTTTATAGCTTACTGGACGACTTTAACCGTGACAATAGGCGCGATAAGCTCTGTGATTTCGCGGAGAAGTACTGGCACAGCGACAATATCACGAAGTATTCAGAGAAGGTCTTCACTGAAAGATACAGTTCCTGGCTGAAGAAAAAGGGATACCGTCCAAACGAGAAAGAAGCCCGCCAGCTTTACTCTATCGCCAAGAACGCTATCCCCACGCTTGATTCAAAGCTTCCAAGCACAAAGCTTTTGGTTCAGGAAGCCGTGAATGTTTTAAGAGAAGTAGATTCTTCCCTCTATGACATTTTAAACCAAATGAAGGACTTATCGAAAGAAATGCCGGAATACGAAACAGTTCTGTCTATGAAGGGTATCGGTACAACGCTGGCTCCCAGATTTATTGCGGAGATCGGTGATCCCAGAAGATTTCACTCCGCCAAGGCTCTCATCGCCTATGCCGGTATTGATGCACCTCCGTATCAGTCCGGACAGTTTACCGGGACAAAAAGGCATATCTCAAAAAGAGGATCATCCAATCTAAGAAAACTTGGTTATGAACTGATGGATTCCGTAAACAAGCACAAATCTTCATACATCGGAGATCCTGTATGCGAATACTTCATGAAGAAAAGAAATGAAGGCAAACCTTATCGTGTAGCAATGATCGCTGCTTTCAACAAGTTCCTCAGAATCTATCATTCAAGAGTATCCGAAGTCTTGAATGAATACGATAACAGTCATTAATCAGAGCAATTTAGGCTGAGAGTCTCTGGTTAAAAAAATCAGATATCCAATCTGATCTTTTCGTCGTGATTTGGCAGTTTTATCCAAATATTTAAAATAAGGCTTGACAGATATTAGCAGGTTTATCTAATCTCTACTAACATCTATTCCACTGCCTACTACCTCCCAAAATGGTCGAGTTGCCGAATTGGTTGTCAGCCCTTTTCATTTTCCAAAAATCACTCCAAAATGCCTGACATCTAATCCACTGCCTCAAATCGTGACATCTAATCCGAGCTTACAACCTGACACACATTTTGCAATAGATATGTTTCCATATAAGAAAACCGAGCTTTTTCAGAAGTCAGGCTACTAATCCCAACTTCCGAATAAATATCCACCAGCCTAGCTGGTGGTATTTCTTTTTCGGGCATAGCCCTGCTCTTAAAGTTGCGCCTTACAGCG
>CAKROE010000153.1 GCA_934371915.1 uncultured Blautia sp.
ACGATTATTTTTATGGCTATATGGCAGACCATGCAGGATATGTACAGTATTTTGACCTGAAACTGTATGATGAGGGCTTTGTTCTGGAACTTCCGGAGCGGAAGAACCCGTCCGTGATTCCGCCGTTCCATCCGCAGGATAAAATTTTCCATGTACAGAAGGAATCGCAGGAATGGGCAGAAAAGATGGATATTTCGTATGTCGGCGATCTGAATGACCGAATTACGAAAGAAGGAATCAGCAATATTCTGCTTGTACAGGAAGCTTTGCAGGAAGCGAAAATTTCTGATATCGCACAGCGGATCGTATCAGAGGGAAATAAGAAGTTTATCATGATCGCGGGTCCGTCTTCATCAGGAAAGACCTCGTTTTCGCACAGACTTTCCATTCAGCTTACTGCACATGGCATGAAACCGCACCCTATCGGTGTGGACAATTATTTTAAAAACCGTGAAGACACTCCGTTTGATGAATTCGGTGAAAAAAATTACGAATGCCTCGAAGCAATCGATGTGGAGCAGTTCAATAAAGACATGCTGGCGCTTCTTAATGGAGAGCGTGTGGAACTCCCGGTATTTAATTTTAAGACAGGACTGAGAGAGTACAAAGGTGATTTCCTGAAGCTTGGCAAAGATGATGTACTGGTGATCGAGGGAATTCACGGATTGAATGATAAACTCAGTTATGCACTGCCGGCAGAAAGTAAATTCAAAATCTATATCAGCGCACTGACGCAGTTAAATATTGATGAGCATAACCGTATTCCGACAACGGACGGCCGTCTGATCCGCAGAATTGTACGTGATGCACGTACGAGAGGCACTTCGGCAAAGGAGACGATCGCAAGATGGCCTTCTGTCAGAAGAGGAGAAGAGGCAAATATTTTTCCGTATCAGGAAGAGGCAGATGTGATGTTTAACTCAGCACTTGTATATGAACTTGCCTGCCTGAAAGTATATGCCGAACCGCTTCTGTTTGGAATTGACAAGAGCGAACCGGAATATCTGGAAGCGAAGCGTCTGTTGAAATTTTTGGATTATTTTATCTCCGTTCCAAGCGAAGATATTCCTCATAATTCTCTGCTGAGAGAATTTGTAGGCGGAAGCTGCTTTGATGTATAAATTAAAACTTTACTTTAACACTACTTTTGTGTTAGAATAGCATTTGCGCAAGCAGGCCAGGTGATCGCGGCTGTACAGACGAAAGGGTGCAGACGAGGAAAGTCCGGGCTTCACAGGGCAGGATGCCGGATAACGTCCGGTGGAGGCAACTCCCAGACCAGTGCAACAGAAATAAACCGCCTTCTTTATGAAGGTAAGGGTGGAAAGGCAGTGTAAGAGACTACCGCCGTTGTGGTAACAGAACGGGCACATGTAAACTCCATTCGAAGCAAGACCGAAACGAAAGCGATACGGCTGCCCGTCGTGCTTTCAGGTGGGTCGCTTGAGCCATCTGGCAACGGATGGCCTAGACAGATGATCACTCAACGACATAACCCGGCTTATCGGCCTGCTTGCATAATAAAACAGAATAATTTCAATTAATAAAACGCCAGTCCGGCAGAAAATACCGGATCTGGCGTTTTATGACATTATGATATTTTAAAGAAACACATTCAGGATATAAAGGAGGCCTTTAAGCAGAATGTCCCGGCGATCATTGACTGTCCTGTGGATTATGGCGAAAATACAAAGCTTACGGAATATCTGAAAAATTTATGTGAAAGATTATAATCGATGGATGCGCCATTGATGTCTTCTCACTATGCAATGCAAAAAAAGACCTGGCTCAAACGAGTCAGGCCTTTTGATCTTATTTATTACGTTTGCCTCTGTATTTCTCTTCGCAGTATTTGCAGCGGTATACTTCTTTTTCCGGATCGGCAAGGATGAATACATGATCCAGACCCTGCTCGATCGAAGTGATGCAGCGAGGGTTTTTGCATTTGATAACATTTGTGATCTGTTTCGGAAGTTTCAGGATCCTTTTTTCAACGATCTTTTCATCTTTGATGATGTTTACGGTAATGTTGTGATCGATGAAACCGAGGATGTCCAGATCAAGATTTTCAATCGGGCATTCTACTTTGATAATATCTTTGACGCCCATCTTGTTGCTCTTTGCATTTTTGATGATTGCAACGGTACAGTCAAGTTTGTCAAGTTTCAGGTCATGATAGATTGTCATGGCTTTGCCGGCCTTGATATGGTCAAGTACAAAACCTTCGTGAAGTGCTCCAACGTTTAACATTATACTTCCACCTCCAGTAATCTGAGAATCAATGCCATACGAACATAGACACCGTACTGTGCCTGCTTGAAATATGCGGCACGCGGATCATCATCAACTTCAACGGCAATTTCATTTACTCGCGGAAGAGGATGAAGAATGTACATATCCTTCGGAGCAAGTTCCATTTTCTGTTTGTCCAGTATGTAGAAGTCTTTCATGCGGACATAATCTTCTTCGTTAAAGAAACGCTCCTTCTGTACACGTGTCATGTAGAGAATGTCAAGTTTCGGAAGTGCATCTTCCAGACGTTCTACTTCTTCGAATTCCACATTGTTTTTCTCAAGGATATCTTCACGGATATAGCTTGGTACACGAAGTTCTTCCGGTGAGATCAGAACAAATTTAACATTTGAATAGCGAAGTACCAGAGCTTCGATCAGAGAATGAACGGTACGTCCGAACTTCAGGTCACCGCACAGACCGATAGTAAGGTTGTCAAGTCTTCCTTTAAGGGAACGAATAGTAAGAAGATCGGTGAGTGTCTGAGTAGGATGCTGATGACCACCGTCACCGGCGTTGATAACAGGAATAGAAGATGCCATAGAAGCGACCAGCGGAGCACCTTCTTTCGGGTGACGCATAGCACAGATATCTGCATAACAGGAAACAACACGAATTGTATCGGCAACGCTTTCGCCTTTGGCAGCGGAACTGGAACCGGCTGATGAGAAACCTAAAACCTTTCCGCCGAGGTTCATCATAGCAGCTTCAAAACTTAATCGTGTACGTGTACTTGGTTCGTAAAAACAGGTGGCAAGTCGCTTATCATCGCAGACATGCGCGTATTTGGCTGGATTTTTTTCGATGTCGCTGGCCAGTGTAAGAAGATCGTCGAGTTCTTCTTTTGTGAGATCCAACGGGCTCATTAAATGTCTCATGTAATACCTCCCTTGTTGGTACGGAAAATCATAAAAATTCTCTCTTGCACAATCATATACTAGTGGAATCATTTTTTCAAGATGCTTTCGTAAGGATTTTTTCAAAAATTAATCCGGCGGCAAACCAAAGCGGAGCATAATCAAGACGGATGATTCCGCGGTACTGAAATGCGGCACCGCTGTAGTCCCACGGACACATTTCAAACTCTTTCAGAATGCTTCCGCTGACAAATTCCACAAGATAAAAACCGAACATATAAAGCAGCCCCCGACAGAAAAAAGGAAACGTGTAAATTCTGGCATACAGAGGGGCGATAATCGCTGCACAGCCGTAGATGGGGAACATCAGAAGAGAAGTTTTGCCGTTCATGGTGCGCTGACCGGCGAGCAGAGAATGCAGTCCGGTCCAGAGTATTTCGAGGCACCATCCGGCGGAGCCACAGAGGAAAAAATTCGAGAGATTCTGATTCATGGCAGACCCTCCTGATCATGTAAATTTGTTGTAAAACTTTGATTCTAGTATGTCCCGGTCTTGAAAAA
>CAKROE010000154.1 GCA_934371915.1 uncultured Blautia sp.
GATTTATATTATAGAGGCAAACGTTCACATGCATATGGTCATTCACCAAAACCATCAAGAATAAATGACAAAAAAGGATCGGGAAGCAGTCAAATGTTGCGAAATAATCTCTTGGTGTTTCTGCACGACGAATCATCTCAAAGCTTCCATCTTCATGAAGAAGGATCTCTGCGGATTTTAATTTACCATTGTAATTATAACCCATAGCAAATCCATGTGCTCCGGTATCATGGATTACAAGCAGATCGCCCATGTCAATCTCCGGAAGATAGCGGTCAATCGCAAATTTATCATTGTTTTCGCAAAGGGAACCGGTAATATCATACAGATGATCGCAAGGCTTGTCTTCTTTACCCATAACAGTGATGTGATGGTATGCACCATACATTGCAGGACGCATAAGGTTGACTGCACACGCATCTACACCGATGTATTCTTTGTGTGTATGTTTCTCATGGATTGCTTTTGTGACAAGACATCCATACGGTCCCATCATGAAACGGCCGAGCTCGGTATAAATTGCAACATCACCCATTCCTGCCGGAACCAGGACTTCTTCATATACCTTACGTACACCTTCTCCGATCACGCGGATATCATTTGGTGTCTGCTCTGGTCTGTAAGGAATGCCAATACCACCGGAAAGATTAATAAATCCGATATGTGCGCCCGTTTCTTTCTGAAGTTTTACAGCAAGTTCAAACATAACTTTTGCAAGCATCGGGTAATATTCGTTTGTTACTGTATTGCTGGCGAGAAATGCATGGATACCAAACTCTTCGGCGCCTTTTGCTTTCAGTGTGCGGAACGCTTCAAAAATCTGATCTGTTGTCATTCCGTATTTGGCATCGCCAGGATTATCCATAATATCATTGCTGATCTTAAATACCCCGCCCGGATTATAACGGCAGCTGATTGTCTTCGGAATATAGCCGACAGCTTTCTCTACTGCTTCAATATGTGTGATATCGTCAAGGTTGATGATCCCACCGATCTCATTTGCATAGCGGAACTCTGCTTCCGGCGTATCATTTGATGAAAACATGATTTCACCCTTTTTGCAGCCGATTGCTTTGGAAAGCATCAGTTCAGTCATAGAGGAACAGTCACATCCGCATCCGTACTCCTGAAGGATCTGGATCAGATATGGATTCGGTGTTGCTTTAACTGCGAAGAATTCTTTAAATCCTTTATTCCATGCAAAGGCTTCCTTTAATGCTCTGGCATTTTCACGGATTCCCTTCTCATCGTAAAGGTGAAAAGGCGTCGGGAATTTCTCAGTGATTTCCTGCAGTTTTTCCAGTGTTACAAACGGCTTTTTTTTCATAATATTTATCTCCTCGTATAGCATTATTTCACATGCTGATGTGTAAACAGATGATCCTGACAATATTCATAATTGCCATTACATTTTGAACAGAAACGAAATTCAAGATTCGGATCATCCTTTTCTGTACGTCCACAAATTGCACATTTGTGTTTTGTAATTCCTCCTGTTGCCGGGTTGACACGGCTCTGTGCCATGGCCTTTTTAAATTCCCTGCGTCGATGTACTTCTTTCGGATTATAACGCTGCATATTCCTTGTGCTGAAGAAAAACAGGACAAAATTAAGCAGTGATGCAACAATCGGTACTGCCATTACCCATAATCCGACACGGATATAGGAGATCATGTTGTACAGAATAATCGCGCCGTACACACCTGCCATCCATTTCATCTTGATCGGAATCACAAACCATAACAAAATCTGCATATCCGGATAGCTCATCGCATATGCAAGAAAGACTGAAAGGCTGACATAATAAGTCGTAAACACACCGCCGCCTATCATATAAGTCATACCATCGATCACTACAAAACCACCTGTAATGAAATAGGTAAGAAATGCTGCGATCAGCACAAATAAAAGTCCTGAAAAAATATACAGGGTATAGCGAAAACTGCCCCATGTACGTTCCAGTGACGTACCAACCGGATAATAAAAAAACAAAATAGAAATTACAAATAAAAAGAAATTACCGGTACTCGGCGGATAAATTACCCAGGTGACCAGTCTCCAGATCTGTCCCTGAAGAATTTTTGATACGTCCAGGCTCATCATACTGAGCATCGAAGGATTCATATAGCTCAGCAGATATCCAACCACATAACAGATGATCACATAAACTGTCAGGTTTGGAATTCCTCTTCCCCTGAATTTACGTTCCATTTTATCAATCCAATTCATAAAAACACTTTTCTCCTTTTTCTGTTGATTTATACAGTCCGGAAAGATGAATTGTACTTGTTGCTAAAAATTAAAAATACTTTTTTTTGGACAGGAACATTGCTGCAACGATACTTGCACCGATAGAAATCAGAATTACGATTGCAAATCCAAGTGTTGTGCTGGAAAAAGGCATACCTGACGGAGCAAGGTTCATTCCATAAGCACTGAATATGATTGTCGGAATACTCATAACAATTGTGATTACAGATAATATCTTCATCACATCATTCAGATTATTCGAAATAACAGACGCAAACGCATCCATCATACTCTTCAGGATACCACTGTATATATTTGCCATCTCAATCGCCTGTGTGTTCTCAATGATAACATCTTCAAGAAGTTCCGTGTCTTCCGGATATTTCTTGATACTCTCGACTTTGATCAGTTTCTCAAGTACTGCCTCATTTGAACGCAGAGAAGTTGTAAAGTATACCAGTGATTTTTCCAGTTCAAGCAACTCGATCAGTTCCTGATTACGTGGTGAAAAATGGAGTTTTTCCTCCACCTGTTCACTTTTTTTGTCTATGATACGCAGATAACGCAGGTACATACTGGCATTGCGGTAAAGAATCTGCAGGATAAAGCGTGTCTTCATATAAGTAAAGAAATTACGTACACGGCCTTCCATAAAACGTGTCAGAACCTGCGTATCCTCCAGACATACTGTAAATATCATCTTATCAGTAACGATGATACCAAGCGGAATCGTACCATACCAGTCTTTATCATTTCGTTCTTCGATCATAGGAACATCAACCAGAATCAGAGTGTAAGTATCCTCCACCTCAATACGTGACCGTTCTTCTTCATCCAAAGGGGCTCTCAGATCATCAACTTCAATCTGGAACTGTTCAGATATTTCAAATATTTCTGTTGCTGTAGGATTTGTAAGGGCAATCCAACATCCATCCTGCGGTTCCTGAATTTCATGAATGGCACCGTCGGATGTCCGAAACATTCTAACCACGATTACACTCCCCTTCCACTCTCATTTTTGGTCATATGCTCAATTATAAAATGCAGTATGATTTTTGTCAATTCCAACTGAATTGTATTTACAAAAATTTTATTCAATTTATACGTTAAAGTGTCATAGTGCAAATTGTAGACTTTCTATATTTAATATGTTAAGATTAACTACAGTTAATAAGGGAGGACTCAATACTTATGAATAAATCCAGCTTCGGCTCACATTTCACTGTAACTACATGGGGAGAATCCCATGGAAAAGCTCTGGGAGCAGTCATTGACGGCTGTCCTGCAGGACTCTCTCTCTCAGAAGAAGATATCCAGAAATTTCTTGACAGGCGCAAACCGGGACAGAACCGCTATACGACCGCGCGTAAAGAGGGTGACCTTGTCGAAATTCTCTCCGG
>CAKROE010000155.1 GCA_934371915.1 uncultured Blautia sp.
GGTTGTTGAGGTACTGAACAACTTTCAGTGCATTCTCTACATGACGCTCTACACGAAGAGACAGTGTTTCAAGTCCCTGAAGGAAGATAAAGGAGCTTACAGGAGAGATTGTTGCACCTGTGTCACGAAGAAGGATTGCACGAATCTTTGTAACAAACGCTGCCGGTCCGCATGCTTTTGTGAAGCTGATTCCATGGTAGCTCGGATTTGGCTCTGTCAGGGACGGGAATTTACCGGAAGCTTCCCAGTCGAATTTACCGCCTTCTACGATTACACCACCGATAGTTGTTCCATGTCCACCGATAAATTTGGTTGCAGAATGGACAACGATATCTGCACCGTACTCAATCGGTCTTACAAGGTAAGGTGTTGCAAATGTGTTATCTACAACAAGCGGAATCTGATGTCTGTGTGCGATTTCTGCGCATGCTTCAACATCAACTACGTCAGAGTTTGGGTTTCCAAGAGTCTCGATGTAAAGTGCTTTTGTATTGTCCTGAATTGCATTTTCTACTTCTTCAAGATTAAAGATATCAACAAATGTTGTTGTGATTCCGTATGCCGGAAGTGTATGCTCCAGAAGGTTTGTTGTTCCACCGTAGATGTTCTTTGCTGCTACGATATGATCCCCGTTCTGTGCAAGGTTTTCGATTGTGTATGTGATTGCTGCTGCACCGGAAGCTACTGCAAGTGCTGCGCTGCCACCTTCAAGAGCTGCGATTCTCTTTTCGAATACATCTTCTGTCGGGTTTGTCAGACGTCCGTAGATATTACCTGCATCTGCAAGTCCGAAACGTGCTGCTGCATGATCGCAGTTGCGGAATACATATGAAGATGTCTGATAGATCGGAACAGCTCTTGCATCAGTAACCGGATCCGGCTGTTCCTGTCCTACATGAAGCTGAAGTGTTTCAAATTTAAATTTTCTGTTTTCTCTTGTAATTTTTTCACCCATGAATCTAATCCTCTTTTCTGTTTTTTGATTTATTTTTGGCCGCTATATTGTACACTATGAAATACTTCGCAGCAAGATTACTCTGTAAACAACGCTGTTGAATAATATCTGTCGCCTGTATCCGGAAGAAGAGCTACGATTGTTTTGCCTTTGTTTTCCGGACGTTTTGCCTGCTCGATTGCTGCATAGAGAGCCGCACCTGAAGAAATACCAACCAATACGCCTTCTTTCTTTGCAAGAAGTTTTGCTGTTGTAAAGCATACTTCGTTATCAATCGGCATAATCTCATCATAAACCTGTGTATTCAGCACTTCCGGAACAAATCCTGCGCCGATACCCTGAATCTTATGCGGTCCGCCTTTTCCTTCGGAAAGTACCGGAGAAGTTGCAGGCTCCACTGCTACGATCCTGACATTCGGATTTTTCTCTTTCAGGTATTCACCTGTTCCGGTAAGTGTCCCGCCTGTACCAACACCTGCGATAAAGATATCTACCTTACCGTCTGTATCATTCCAGATCTCAGGACCTGTGGTAGCTTTATGTGCTGCCGGGTTTGCAGGGTTTACAAACTGTCCGGGAATAAAGCTGTTCGGAATCTCTTTTGCAAGTTCGTCTGCTTTTGCGATAGCACCTTTCATTCCCTTAGCACCTTCTGTAAGAACCAGCTCTGCTCCGTATGCTTTCAGGATATTTCTACGTTCGATACTCATTGTCTCAGGCATTGTAAGAATGATTCTGTATCCTTTCGCTGCTGCGATGGATGCGAGTCCGATACCTGTATTTCCGGAAGTAGGCTCGATGATTACGGAACCTTCTTTCAGAAGTCCTTTTGCTTCTGCATCTTCGATCATTGCTTTTGCAATTCTGTCCTTAACGCTTCCTGCAGGATTGAAGTACTCAAGCTTTACAAGTACTGTTGCCTGCAGTCCAAGCTCTTTCTCTATATTTGTTACTTCTACCAGTGGAGTGTTGCCGATCAGTCCAAGGGTTCCTTTATAAATGTTTGCCATAATAGTTACCACCTTTCTCTGTATTTTCATCTTGTTTTATTTTATTAACATACCTCTTTGATATGTTTAGTATGTTATTCTATTTTCTATAAATTGTCAATAGGTTTTTGGAAAAAAATTGAACTTTTTTCGATGCTATAGTATAATCCTGATTACGCGGAAATTTATTTTAGGAGAATACATTTATTATGGAACATCAATCCCCAAAAGCAATTCTGGTTGTCAGCTTCGGCACCAGTTATGAAGCTTCACGAAAAGCAACAATAGAGATGATCGAACAGGATATTACCGACGCATTTCCAGATTACAAAATCTATCATGCATGGACCAGCAAATTTATCGTTTCTATTCTGAAAAAAAGAGACAGTATTTTCATTCCTACTGTGTGTGAAGCAATGGAACAGATGATTCATGATGGCATTCGGTCACTCATCGTTCAGCCCACACATATTCTGGATGGTATCGAAAACAATGCTATGAAAGAAGCAGTTCTTTCTTATAAAGATTCTTTTGACCAGATTGTTTTCGGTGCACCACTTCTTGCCACTTCAGAGGACGAAACACATGCCATTGCAGCTGTAACTTCTGAGTTTAAAAACTTAAAAGAAACGGATGCTCTCGTCCTTATGGGACATGGCACCACTCATCAGATAAATACTGCTTATGCAGAACTTGACCGGCATTTCAAATCTCTTGGACATTCCAATGTCTTTATCGGAACTGTCGAGGCCGATCCGACTATTCATGACCTTGTGCAGGAAGTAACTGCCTTTCATCCAACCGCCATTTATCTGACACCGTTTATGATCGTTGCAGGAGATCACGCACATAATGACATGGCAGGAGATGCTCCGGATTCATGGGTCAGCCAGTTTAGCTCTGCCGGCTTTGAAGTTTGTCCCGTCCTGAAAGGCCTCGGTGAATACCCAGGCATACGTGCGCTCTTTGTAGAACATGTAAAAGAAGCAATCTCTGCACTTTACTAATTTTAATTCTCAGTACAGAAAAAGGTCCGGACTCCGAATATATCGGATGATCCAGACCTTTTTCTGTCTTTTTTTATTCGATTCAGTTTCAGGTATCCTGCCGACTCTTTTTGCAGATCTGGATTCCCGCCAGAAGCAGAATCGGAAATACGATTGCAGCAAAAATTCCCATACGCAGATTATTTCCAAGATTACTTGAAACAAATCCTGCCAGTGTCGGACCTCCGGAGCATCCAAAATCCCCTGCCAGCGCAAGCAGTGCAAACATTGCTGTACCGCCGCCCCGTATCGATGCCGATGCAATACTGAATGTACCCGGCCACATGATTCCTACAGAAAATCCACAGATGGCACAGCCCAACAGACTGAGCAGCGCATTCGGTACAAAAGAAATACAAAGATAGGAAATCACACAAAGTATACTACTGTATGTCATGAATCTCTTCAAATCGATTTTTTCACCGTATTTACCATAAAGAAGCCTTGCAAGCCCCATCAGAAAAGCAAATGCCATCGGACCTGCGAGATCTCCCACCGTTTTGCTTACTTTCAATCCCTCTTCTGCAAAGGTAGATGCCCACTGGCTGACTGCCTGTTCACTGGCCCCCGCAC
>CAKROE010000156.1 GCA_934371915.1 uncultured Blautia sp.
GTATAACTCGAAATAAGACTAGAAAGACTAAATTACGGATTTATAATTTCATAAATGCGGAATTAGAGCAGGAGGCACTCTATTATTATGGCACACGTGATTGCTGTCGCCGGAAAAGGCGGCGTTGGTAAAACTACTTTATGCGGAATGCTGATTCAGCATCTTTGCGAACAGGGCAAAGGACCGATCCTTGCAGTAGATGCAGATGCAAACTCCAATCTGAATGAAGTCCTCGGAGTGGAAGTTGAGACAACTCTCGGCGACGTCAGAGAAGAAATTGCACAGGCAGAACTGGTGAAAGAAAGTCCGATTCCGAAAGGAATGTCCAAAGCAGATTATGCAGAGATGCGTTTTGAAGATGCGTTAACTGAAGAAGATGACTTTGACCTTCTCGTTATGGGAAGAACACAGGGAAAAGGCTGTTACTGTTATGTAAATGGTCTGCTTCAGGCGCAGCTTGCAAAATATCAGAACCACTATCCTTATATTGTTGTGGATAACGAAGCGGGTATGGAACATATCAGCCGAGGTGTCCTTCCGTCCATGCAGACAGCAATCCTTGTCAGTGACTGTTCCAGAAGAGGAATTCAGGCGGTTGGCAGAATTGCAAAACTGATCGACGAATGCAATATGCACCCGGAAACAGTAGGGCTTATTGTGAACCGTGCACCGAAAGGTGAACTGAATGATGGAATCAAAGAAGAAATAGAGAAACAGGGTCTGCAGCTTCTCGGTGTAGTTCCGCAGGACGATACAGTCTATGAGTATGACTGCGAAGGTCGTCCGACGGCGTCTCTTCCGGAAGATAATCCGGTGAAAGTCGCACTGAAAGAAATTATCAAAAATTTAAATCTGTAAAGAAAGACCCTTGCTGTCGTTTAGGACGGCAAGGGCATTTGTGCTGGGAAAAGCACTTTTTATTAATTCAAAAATAACCCATGGCGGGGGATGGGTTCTGTCAGTGAGGTTATTACATAAAAAAGAAAGAAAAGATAAATACATGTTGATTCATGTATCGTTAAAAGGAGGTCTATAATGAGTGAATTCAAATTAACTACAGTGGAAGAATTTGAAGCTGCTACCAACAGACTGTTGGAAACTGGCGCAAAGGTAGGCGCAGATGCATGGCAGTTTCGTGTAAAAAACCAGACTCCACACTGTAAGTTCGGCGAGCAGGGTATCTGCTGTCGAATCTGTGCTATGGGACCATGTCGTATCACACCTAAGGCTCCGAGAGGAATCTGCGGATGTGACGCACACGGTATCGTAGGAAGAAACTTCCTGAAATTCACAGCAGGCGGTGCAGCTACTCATTCTGATCATGGTCGTGAGATCTGCCACACACTGTACTGTGCAAAAGAAGACGGAAACTATAAGGTAAAAGATCCTGAGAAACTGATCCGTATTGCAAAAGAATGGGGCGTAGAAACAGAAGGAAAAGACATCTATGATCTGGCTCATGAGATGGCTGAGATCGGTCTGATGGAATATGGTAAACCATTCGGATATCAGAGATTCCTTGACAGAATGCCGGCAGGACAGAAAGAAAAACTGATTGAGAATGAAATCGCACCTCGTGCTATCGACCGTGAGGTTGCAACTTCCATGCATATGACTCATATGGGATGTTCTTCTCTTCCGGAAGCACTTGTAAAACAGTCTCTTCGCTGTGGTATGGCTGATGGATGGGGCGGTTCCATGATGGGAACAGAGTTCTCTGACGTATTATTCGGAACACCGAAGCCACTGGATACAGAAGCAAACCTTGGTGTAATGGTTGAAGAAAACGTAAACATCGTTGTACACGGACATGATCCGAGCCTTTCTGAGATGATCTGTGAATATGCAGACAGCAAAGAAATGATCGATTATGCAAAATCCGTAGGAGCTAAAGGAATCACAGTTTCCGGTGTATGCTGTACTTCAAACGAAGTAGCTATGCGTCGTGGTGTTCCGATGGCCGGTAACTTCCTGCAGCAGGAGAACGTAGTACTGACAGGTGCCTGCGAAGCAATCGTAGTTGACGTTCAGTGTATCTTCCCTGCATTAGGACCTCTGAGCAAATGCTTCCACACCAAATTCATCACTACTTCTCCGATTGCCCAGATGCCAGATGCTGAGTTCATCAGATTCAATGCTGAGACAGCAGGAGAAAACGCAAAAGCAATCGTTAAGATGGCTATCGATAACTTCAAGAACAGAAAACCAGAACTTGTACATATCCCGCAGCTGAAACAGAAAGCTACTGTTGGTTACTCAGTAGAAGCAATTGTTAAAGTTCTTGACGGTGTTACAAACTCTCAGGTAGACGAAACAGGAACAACCAAACCGTTACTTGAGTGCATCACTTCCGGTGTTATCCGTGGTGCTGTTGCTATGGTTGGATGTAACAATCCTAAGATCCGTCCTGACTATGCACATATCGAACTGATGAAGAAGTGTATCGCAAATGATATCATTATCATCGCTTCCGGATGTTCCGCACAGGCAGCTGCTAAAGCTGGTCTGATGGACAAATCCGCAAGAGATCTCTGCGGTGCAGGTCTGAAACGTGTCTGTGAGCTGGCTGATATCCCACCAGTACTTCACATGGGATCCTGCGTAGATATCTCCCGTATGATGATCCTGGCTGCTGAACTTGCAAAAGATTCAGGACTTCAGATCAATCAGCTTCCTGTAGTAGGATGTGCTCCTGAGTGGATGTCTGAAAAAGCTGTATCCATCGGTAACTACGTAGTTGGTACCGGTATTGATACATTCCTTGGTGTTGATCCATATGTTTCCGGTTCTTCAGAAATGTGCGAGCTTCTTACAGAGGGAACAAGAAAATGGACAGGTGCTGCTTACACAGTAGAGACAGACATCGAGAAATTAGTTGATCTTATGATCGAGAGAATTGAAGAGAAGAGAACAGCATTAGGAATCTAATCCGTTGCGATCTTTAAAATGTTATAAAAGGTGGAAGACGTAAAATGAAAATAGCAGTAACCGGTAAAGGCGGAGTAGGAAAAACAACTTTCGCAGCAACACTTGCAAGACTATACGCAGATGAGGGAAAAAAAGTCCTTGCGGCGGATGTGGATCCGGATGCGAACCTGGGTCTTGCCCTTGGATTTGACGAGGAAACCTTGGATTCTATTGTTCCAATCTCAAAAATGCGTAAGCTCATAGAAGAACGCACCGGAGCCAACAGCCAGAATCAGTTTTATAAACTGAACCCAAAGGTAGACGATATTCCGGATACTTATGGAAAAACCTGTAATGGCGTAAAGCTGCTTGTCCTTGGAACTGTGGAAACAGGTGGAGGCGGATGCGTCTGTCCTGAACATGTGATGCTTAAAAGAGTGATCAATAACCTTGTGATCCACAGAGGTGATGTGGTGATCATGGATATGGAAGCCGGCCTGGAACATCTGGGCCGGGGCACCACGGAGAGCATGGATGAATTTATTGTAGTGATTGAACC
>CAKROE010000157.1 GCA_934371915.1 uncultured Blautia sp.
TCTGAATTGCCAGAATTTCTTTCAGACGAATATAAAAATAAATTGAGGATGACTCCGTTACAAAAAATCACGGCTTCTGTTGTCTATCCTGGTTTTGAAACAGATCTATTTACTGAAGAATCAACGGGTATTCAAAAGTTATTTGCGTTTTTGTGTCCTTTTTTAGATATTATTTCAAAAGGAAAAATCTTGATTTGTGATGAATTAGAAACAAGTTTACATGAGTCTTTATTATATACTTTGTTAAAAACATTCTTATCTTTAGAAGGAAAGGAACAACCTCAAATTATATTTACTACGCATGATACAAGCTTATTATCTTTGGATTTATTTAGACGAGATCAAATTTGGTTTACTGAATTAAATAGTTTAAATCGTTCTACAGAATTATATTCTTTGGCAGAGATTAAAAGCGTTCGTAAAGATGAAAACTATGGAAAGGGATACATATCTGGTCGTTACGGTGCAATACCAATGTTAAATGAAAATTTAGCTGAATTGTTGAAAAACATATGATTGTATAAGTATTCTTGGTTACACTGAATGAAATTATATTGAAAAGATGATATAATAAAAACGGATATACAATGTATAAAACGTAAATAATATATCATAAAGGAGGCTAGGCATATGAAAAAAACTTATACGACATTTGTATGTGAGCAGATCCAAAAAGTTCCGGCAGGTATTCCAATTTATACTGGACGTATTTCTAAGAGTATGGCGCTAGCCTATAATCTAAATGAAAAAGATGCTGCAGCAGCAGTGGCAGTTGCGATAAAGCGTGTTATGGATGGCGGTATGATGCCAGAGCTCCGCTACTATCAAAAAGGGGTTTATTATCGCACAGTCATTACACCTTTTGGTGAAACTGGAATTAATAAAGAACGGCTGATTGCAGATAAATACTTGTTGCCAGATATTGGTTATGAGACTGGACTGACAATTCTACACCATATGGGGTTGACTTCCCAAATACCCCGCGAGAGGATAATTGCCACAAATGCAGCGAGAGAATGCATGCGGACGGATAAAAAGTTGGGTGTTGTAATTCGACCTCCAAAGATACCGGTAACCGCCGAAAATAAGGATTACCTGCAATTGCTAGATGCCTTGGAAATACTTGCAAAGGCACCAGTGGACGACCAACATCCTTACGAGATTATTGCAGAACATATTCAGAGAAGAGGATTACAATATAAAACCTTGCTATCGATTGCTGACCAATATTATAATCGCAATACGGTATTGTGCTTGGCACATACCGCAAGCATGAAAGGAAATGTACAATGAGGTTGCATGAGGATAAAGAGGCTTTCCGACTTTTGCTGGAAATGATACATGAGCAGACAGGATATCGGACAGATGTTCTGGAAAAAGATTATTATGTCATTCTAATCTTGCATGAGTTGGCAGGCTTACAGGAGGAAGGTCTTCCTGCTTTTTTCAAAGGAGGAACGGCTCTTTATAAGGCGTTGAAAACAACAAATCGTTTTTCAGAAGACATAGACCTTTCGGTTGATACCAGGGGATGCAGTAGGACACAGAATGATAAGCGGCTTGAACGTGCTGCAAAAAAGTATATCTCACTTCCTAGGGATGCGTCACAAGGTAGAACAAACCGTTCGGAGGTGATTGCTGTTTATACATATGACCCTGTCACGACTTTTGATGAAAACGACGCTCTACAGCGATTCGGAAAGCTGAAATTGGAGGCGACTTCCTTTACAATCAGCGAGCCGGTGGATAGTTTGGAAGTATCGGCTATGCTCTATAATTTGGCAAATGAAGAACAGAAACGGATTCTAGAAACAGTTTATGATGTGAAACCATTTTATGTTCAGACGATTACCCTGGAAAGAATATTTGTTGACAAACTTTTTGCGGCGGAAGCGTATGTGCGACATGCCTCTGTCAATTACCGTGCATTTGAAGCGGCAAAGCATATCTATGATTTGGCGGTAATCGCGGACCATCCCAAAATTAAGAAACTGCTTTCGGATACAGATAAATTGAAACGTCTTCTGAAAATCCGCATAGAGGAAGAACAGAGACGGCTTGATGGAATACCAGGAGTTGCTCCAGTAGAGTTTATATTCTTTACGGAGACTAAAGAAAATGAAAATGTTCGTAAAGCTTACGAAATTATGCAGAACCAGTATGTCCTTCGTGAGCAGGATCGAATTGCATTTGAAACGGCGACAAAAGCACTGATTAAAATTCAGGCATGTCTGTTAGAAAATCCGGCTTGGACGGAAAGTGACATATAAATCAATTAAAAGACAAAACAGAATATTGACTAGCATTTTCAATACTGAGTATTCCATGGTGGCGGAGCCACCCAATCCATGAAAATAGAGCCACTGAATCCATTTGTACAGAGCCATGCAATCCATTGCTCAGAGCCACTAAATCCACGAAGAGAGCCACTTCAGCTTAATGAAATGACTCTCATTTTTATTATTTGATTTTTGAATAATCCTCTCGAAGAGATCTACCTTTTAAAAGAATTGTATAAGATGAATTCCTAATACAATCTAGAATGGTGTCAGCGAGTGGACCATTACCTAATTTGCCTAACTAGCCTTCAGGAGCCCATTGACTACAGTAAATGGTTGATTTTTTATCGGTTCTTGATTGTATCACTTCAAATAAATCGTTTCGTTCACATTCACTGATGGTTGTTAATAAGAATTCATCTAAAATTAATAGATCAACTTTGGAAAGTTTCTTCATATATTTTTTGTAATGTCCTTGAATCTTTGCTTCTTCAATTTCCTGAAACAAGTCTGGCTGAATATTACGTATGGGCAAGCCCATCTAATACGGAAAAAAATCCATTCGATACGGTGACGAAGTCCATTGAATCTGTTGTATAAGTCCGCACTGCATTGTAGATATAAAATATTATCCTCCAGTTGTGAGATATTAACAGGTAAGTAAGTATATTTATCTAGTCTTGCAATTAGGTGTATAAATGGCTCTGATTAATGGATTGGGTGGCTCTACATGATGGAACAGGTGGCTCTCAGTGCTGGACGGAGTGGCTCTGAGTGCGTGGAATACTCACAATACAATATACTGAATATTTTGAAAGGCTCTCAGTCTTGCTCACAAATGAAGTCGCATATGATTTATTGAATAAAGGTAAATTCTATTCATGATTAAAGCCCCATTTTGATAAACTGGTTCAAAAGTCAAGGACAAATATCTGACAGTTCTTGTTAAATGAGTGTCACAAATTGTGATGCTCATTTTTTAATGCTTGTAATTTATATATAATTTGCACGACGAAAGGAAGCCCTGATTTTTGGACTTTTTTCAATCTGAGATTTATGATTTTTTAAGTTTTAGTATAATGCGTCAATATCTTTATAATAATCAAGTTGTGTGTGATTCTTCCAGTTCAATGGATCTTTCAATTG
>CAKROE010000158.1 GCA_934371915.1 uncultured Blautia sp.
GAATTGGCATCGTTGATTTTCTCTTGACAGATCTGAATCTCTGTGTCTAATTCTCGAGCAAGCTGATTACGAATACGACGATCTTTGATCTTTGAATAATGCCGACAAAGCATTGCAACCGGAACCATTAGAAGAGATATCTGCGCACTTGTTGCATACAGTAATCCCAACTTTAAATTTCGGAAGAGTTTTTTCCGAAATCCCGGTTTTGTCATATAACTTTTTCGGCGTTCATCATCAAGTTCATCCCATTCATGCAAAGTTCCATCGATGGAATTTGCAATATTTTTTGGGATTGCAGCTACCGCATTTGCAGCTCCTTTTACTTCATCCCCCACTTCTTTTGCTTTCGCCATACGTTTATATGACTTGGCTTCTTTATCCATGAACTTGTACTGGATATTTTGAGCTGCAGAGTTAGAACTTGGGGGAGTTACTTTTTTTTCCGCTGGTTCCTCACCATAAGTCCCAGCGGCTTTTCTTACCGTAGGAGAAGCTTCTCCAAGTTCAGATTCAGTTACATACTTAGAGGTTTCTCCATTCAGCCATGACATGGCTTCTGCAACGGTTGTGGTTTCCTGAAATAATCCTTGAAACCCTTTGATTGGTTCATCTGGATTGTCACAGGTTGTATACTCAAAAGTAGCGATGCTACTTAAGAGATCATACGCATATCCAGTCAGATCATTATAATAAGATCGTTCCTTCTCGAATACGTTCGCATATTCCTCCTGATCTCGCTGCATCTCAAAAAGAGATAATACAGAATCTTCTGGAGACACATATTCTCGATAAAACATATCATTCGGTCTTTCCTGGACTTCGTTAATAGATCGAATCTGCTCCTGTAAAGAAGATGAAGAAAGATGCTGTATAACGGTTCGAAAATCTCGTGGCATCTGATTTACGGCTTCCGCATAAACGGAATCGTTCATTAAAAGACCGCTTGTTGTCATTGCTTCAAATACCATTTTCCAATTATCCGCATTTTTACTTCCTCTTATAAGAAGAGATCCGATTTCATGTATCCGTTCCAAAATTTCTGGATCGGCATTTTCCTGCATCATTTCAAATGGTGCTAAGGACAAATAAACCATCGGATGGATGGTGATAGAAGCATCCATCTCCTCATTTCCAAACCGATTGGTAGAATATTCTAATAGCATTCTAAGATGGTTGGTTCCTTCAGATAAATCTTTTAGTTTAGACTCTAAGGACTCAAACATCTCAAGCTGATCAGGTTCCATTTCATTTCGATAAGTCTCCACATAGTCGTGAAGTTTCTCATACTCTTCTGGATACGCGTGTACGCATTCCAGGATATGCTCTTTTCCAGTCACCTGATCCATGTAGTACTGATATCCATAGGTAGGTTCCGAAAAAATATATCTGGAGTTTTCCAGAAGGAAGGAAAGTGGTTGACCTTTATAAAGCTCGGAGTATTCTTTTGCACTCGCTTCTGAAAAATTCTTTTTCAACTCCTCATGCTGAATCCGAAGCTTCTTTGAAGGATTTGAATAAAGGATTTTCTCGTAATCCAAGGACATTTTATCCCTCCTTTTCTACTTAGATTAACTATTTGTTTTCATGTGAAAAGCTAGAAAGAAAGTACTTTCACCTCTCTTAGAAAAAACACGAACTGTCTTTTAAATGAATATGGGATAGGATTAATAACTATCCTATTATTTATGCAACTTAAATAATTTTTATGAAAGGTGGTATAAGTTATGGCAGCATTAGCAGCAGGACTTACCTTTTTAATGAACCAGAAATCTGGTGAAAGTATTACAGCACTTTACCCAATTACCAAGACAGCTAACGTTCGTAACGACGACGGCACAACCCTCGTTGAGCTTCTTGCAGGTAAAGCAGCAGTAGAGCATGGAAACCATGTTCCGGAAGTTGAGACAGCAAATGACCTCAAATTCCTTCGTTGTGACAATAAGTGGGCTACTATTCAGGCAGCTTCCACAACCGTAGCCGGTGTTGTTCAGCTTTCCGATTCTGTAACACTGGATGACTCTACAAAAGCAGCTACACTTGCAGCTGTTAAGAAAGCTTACGATAAAGCAAATCATGAGCATCCGTACATCCCACTTGCAAAAATGGGTGCAGCTAACGGTGTTGCAACTCTGGATGCTACAGGTCTTATCCCGGCAGCACAGCTTCCGTCCTTCGTTGATGATGTTCTTGAAGGCTTTATCAGCTCAGACAATAAGAAATTCACAACTGAAAAAGACGGCGGAGAAGAGATCAAAGCTGAGTCTGGTAAAATCTATGTAGATACCGAGTCCGGTAAGACTTACAGATGGTCTGGTACAGCTTATGTTGTAATTTCCGACTCTCTTGCACTTGGTATTACTGCATCTACAGCATTCCGTGGTGACTACGGTCAGATCGCTTATGAGCACTCTCAGGCAGCTCATGCACGTGTTGATGCTACACTGACAGAGAAATCTGATCAGAATGGTTATGTAAAGATTAACGGTACAGAGACTCTGGTTTATGCTCATCCAGGAACCGGCACAAACCCACATGGTACAACTAAGGCAGACCTTGGTCTGGACAAAGTTGAGAACATGACTCCTCGTGAAATCATCGAGAAGACTCTTACCAAAGAGGATGTTGAGAAGGTTATCGGTGGACCAATTGCTACAACAGCAATTGCTACAGAAGCCAACAACGGTCTGATGAGCATGGATCATGTTAAGAAACTTAACGCATGTATGCGTATCTACGTACAGGCAGCTACTCCGGCAGAAGATTGCCTGTGGTATAAAACTGAGGGAGAAGCTTAATTAAAGTTTAGCAGGGCCCTCACAATATAGTAAGTAACTCGTTGTTAGTATATTTAGAAATTGTGTTTAAAATTAATACAAGGACTAGATGTTGTGCAAACTGACAATTGAATACTGAAACCAAAAAAAAAGAACCAAGAGATTTAATCTCTTGGTTCTTTTAACACTACGCCTGGAATAACTTAAATCCAACGATTACATCTGATCGAAGGGTCTTTACGATTCGTTCTCCTTTTGAAACTCTCGAACGAACCGGAATCTCATTCACCCCCACAGAATCATAGATATCTCCCCCTTTTTTACCGTATAACTTAATTTGATCGTTTTTCTTTGCAGAAATAACACCAATCAGTTGTTCGGTCGTATCCAAGGAAATAAGAGAAATGGACTTGCTTCCTTTCTCTGCTCTTGGGAAGTATTTCAATTCGGTCAACTTCATTTTACCAGAAGATGTAATGTATAGCAGATGTTTAATGGATGGATCGATTACATTCAGATCCGTTACCTCTTCTTCCGTTGCCATATTG
>CAKROE010000159.1 GCA_934371915.1 uncultured Blautia sp.
TTGTAAGAGTATTCTGCGGAAAATCAAGTAGACTTGCGGAAATACTCATAGCAACACCGGTCAGCAGAAAAAAAATATTAAAAATGCGCATCAGGCGAGTTACAAAAGGAGAACTGCCATTTGGCGAGCAGTACTCCCAGAGTTCGACTTCGAGCTTTTCTGCGAGCTCTCTTGCTGCGCGGGTAAAGGTATTGTTTGTCATGACCATAGCGACATCACAGTCATAGAAATCTGCACCGGCATAGGCTTCCTGAATGGCTTTGTTGCCAACGGGATGAGAGTAATATTTGCACTGGATGCCATACTTCAATCCGTTTTTCTGCGCAAGAATGTCAACACCCTGGTCACCGCTTCCCTTGGTTACGGTAACTTTGTGAAATCCGCGGTAACGTAATAATTCTGCGCAGCGATGTTCAAACTGTAAACCATCCATGTCTCAAAAATCCTTTCTGTCAGTCCTGTCTGTTATTGCCTATTTTAGCTTTTTGGGAGGGAAAATGTCAATAATAGAATCAGGAAGGGGAAATGAAACATAAAGCTTGATAAAGTGACAGTTTCTGGTAAAATGAGGAGAAAGGAGGCGACAGTTATGATTACGCTAAATGATTACCTTTATTCAGGAGATACGATCCTTCGTATTTTGCATAATTATATTCATGATCTCAGAAAAGATGCAAAGAAAACACATAATGAAATCGATATGATTCACTGTAATTTCCTGATCCTGATCAGAGAACTTCTGGAACATAATGATTTCCTTACTGCGCAGTCTCAACAGATCAGAGAATTTTATAAATATATGGCCAAAGAATATCCGTTTCTTGCGTTTACATTTCGGGGGCGGATCAAGTCACTGATACGCGCAGAAGAAAAGTTTAATGGTTATGTTGTAGAGTATATTTATAATTATTATACAGAACATGGGGAATATCCGTCACTTACGGAGCTGAAGAACAGACTCAGCTGTTTCCGGGATTTTATTGCATACCGTATTGTGATCGCTATGCCGAGGTGTCATCTGAAATGTGAGGAAGACCGCGAGTCGGAAGAATTAAAATATTTATATGAAATTGCCAATGTACTTCCGGGTTTTCTCGAGGAGAGAGGATTTACGGCGGAACCGGCAAACGGTGTAAAAGAAAGTACCTCTTCGCTTTTAAATGAAGATGTACGACCATACTA
The DNA here is from genome assembly GCA_934371915.1 of uncultured Blautia sp. Lineage (GTDB taxonomy): Bacteria > Bacillota > Clostridia > Lachnospirales > Lachnospiraceae > Blautia_A. The sequence continues at coordinate 1,183 of CAKROE010000159.1, forward strand.
CAGGGATTATATCTGCGGGACAGAGCCGGATGAATATCAGTCTTTGCATATTACATTTTATGATAACAGTTCAAGGTCTTATATGGAGGTTCAGCTTCGTACAAAGACAATGGATGACATAGCGGAAATCGGACCTGCTAATCATCTCGGATATGAGAAAAAGCAGGAGAGTGAAAGAGTCAGAAGAGATGCCATTCCGAAAGGGGAGTGCATTTATTTTGATGAAGCTTATGAGAGGGGGATGAAGCTTCTCGGACTGGAGTTGTCCGAACTGGATGTGAATATGTTTTCGGCAGTAAATAACAGTCTGATCAATGACGGCTGCGGATTGTACCGCGGCCGCCTGATCCTTCCATATGAACATCTCTCGAGATTTCAGAATGATCTGATCGACTGATAAAAGCGGACCGGTGGGGTATCAGCGTTCCATCATACTGATGGATTCGATACCTACACTGCCTCCGCGTACCACTTCTATATTTTTGAATTCTTCTTTGATCAGTTTGACAACCGCGTCATTTTTGGTTGCTGTCTGTACAAATTCGAGAAGCAGGCTGTCTTTGCCATAGTCAATGACTCTGGCTTTGAAGGTTTCTGCAATCTGAAACAGTTCTACTTTATCAGCAGGAGAACATTTTCGTACTTTTATATATAAAATTTCTTTCATGCGGACAAACACATCGGTGAAGTCGATGACTTTAATGACTTCTACCATGCGGTTGAGCTGCTTTTTGATCTGCTCAAATGTTTCATCATCGCTGACTGTCGCAATTGTCATTCTGGAGACAGTCGGATCTTCGGTTGTGCCCACAGTAAGACTGTCCAGGTTATAGGACTTTCCGGAAAAAAGCCCGGAGATTTTAGAAAGTACACCGACCTGATTTTCAACGTAAAGAGAGATCCATCTAGTTTTCATTCCTTTATCCATTCTTGATTCCTCCTAACAATCCATAATCAGATCAGCCAGTGTTCCACCTGGTTTGACCATCGGATAAACCATTTCTTCCGGATCAATGATAAATTCGATCACGGTAGGTATCTTGGTGCTCTTACGAGCTTCTTCAAATGCAGCGGCAATCTCTCCACGTGAAGTTACGCGGATTCCCTTTGCGCCATAGCTTTCGGCAAGCTTGATAAAATCCGGAGTATATTTCGGATATTCCTGTCCGTCTGTACGGCGGGAAAGAGCACCGGATCTTAAGTTAGTCATGGAGTAACGTTTTCCGTAGAAAAGTTTCTGCCACTGACGTACCATGCCAAGGTAAGTATTGTTAAAGATGCAGTTGATGATCGGCAGTTCTTCAAGAACAGCAGTTGCCAGTTCCTGAATGTTCATCTGCATACCGCCATCACCGGAGATTGAGATGACAGGAGTACCCGGATTGCCGATCTGTGCACCGATTGCTCCCGGAAGTCCGTATCCCATGGTTCCGAGCCCACCGGACATGACAAGCTTACGGTTCTCAGTGATATCTACGAACTGGGAAGTCAGCATCTGATGTTGTCCGACGTCGGTTACGATAATTGCCTTGTCAAACTGCTTATTGATCTCATTGAAAATGTCCAGAGGCCCCATCAGCGGACGGTTTTTCATCGTAAGCGGGTGTTCGTTTTTCCACGCATCGATTTCGGAACGCCATTTTCTGGTATTACATTCCGTAACATACTCGGTCATTTTGGTGATGGCTTCCTTAGCATCGGCGACGATCGGAACATCTACATGAATGTTTCTGGAAATAGATGCCGTGTCGATGTCGATATGAATAATCTGGGCATTCGGGGCAAATTCATGAAGCTTACCGGTGATACGATCGTTAAAACGTGTACCGATGGAAAAAAGAAGATCACAGTTGGTGACTGCCATATTTGCCGCATAAGCACCATGCATGCCGAGATTTCCGATAAAGAGAGGATGTTTCGTGGAGATAGCACCGCGGCCCATAACGGTTGTAACGACCGGAACCTGAGTTTTTTCTACAACGGAGGTAAAAATCTCATTTGCATTGGCAATGTTAACACCACCGCCGGCAAGGAACAGAGGTTTTTTGGCTTTTTGAAGCATCTTCAGAGCCTTCTTGAGCTGTCCCATATGTAC
>CAKROE010000160.1 GCA_934371915.1 uncultured Blautia sp.
AACACTAATTTAATTTGCCCGGAATTCTTTAATTCCTTATCAATACTATTTATGATTAGCTGCAACTGATTCCGTTGCTTCTCCATATGCTTGAGTTCTTTTTCCGCCTGTTCTTTGCTTTCTCTGACTTGATCCCTGACTTTTTCTGCATCAGCTTTTTCCTGCTTAAGCGCCTTTATATCTGATTCTGTCGCTTCTACATCTGATGCCAAATTTTCTATTTTCTGTTCCAGCTCCTTTACTTCTTTTGCACGTTCCTTCTTTTTAAAATTATACACATCCAGATGTTCTTCATGAGTTCCTTTCTGCTCCCACTCGATTTCATACCGTTCCATAATCTCTGCCAGAACTTCTTTTTCATGATTGATCCATTGATTCAATTCTGTGTCATGCTTGGCACCGCCTTGAAATCCAAGACTTTTCAATGCCTGTTTCAACGAGACTCTTGTATCCATTCCTTTTCCCTTCCATCCGGTTACATAAGGTACAAAATCAATATGTAGATGTGGGGTAGCTTCATCTTGATGCAGATAGCAGCAAAATACTCGGAGTGTTGGATTTCGTCTCTGAAAATCCTGCATATATTCATCCAATACTTTCACCGCAAGATCTCCCTCTGGTGTCCCGGCAGCCATATCTTTATTATTTCCAATCTGGAAAATTGCTTCATGGAACAGCTTCTCCTGCTTTCCATTCTGGATCTTATCATAATAATTCGTAATCTTCCGGTCATTTCTTTTCCCGACATTATATCGTTCTACCGATTCATCAAACAGTTCTTTGTAAACATCCTTTAGGTTTTCATCCCGGTAACAGATGTTCAGATATACTCTATTCTGATTAACATTTTCTGCAAAAAAATCCCGTCTGTTATGAGCAAGAGAACCTGTTCCTGTCATACCGCTGATCGTTCTTTTCATCATCCTATTTTTCACCTCACATTCTCTAAACAGTGCCGGATACGGCACATAAAATGTATTCGTGCCCGTCAGGGTGGTTTTGTTACTTTTGTCAAAAGTAACGCAAAAGCACTTTCGACAGCCGTACCGTCCATCAAAAGTACCCTTGCGCCCTGCGGGGTGCAAGACGTCCGGGGGACGTCTGTTCTGCATCGACCTAAGCGGAGCGAAGACCTATTCTTTCCTGCGGTCGGTGTACTTCCGACCTCACATCTACAGCCTTTCCTTGTCTGCCATTTATACAGGAGCGTGCCACGCCCCTGTCATATGGCATTCAAAGAAGAATTACCATCGAAAGTCGGCCTGTATTCCCCGCCTGTCCAGATACTCCTGTCGAGCTTTTTCCCGTTCTTCCTCTGTTGGAGCGGTTTTTGATTTCGTATATAATTCACGTTCCACCATAGTGTCCATTTTCTGCTCCAATCCTTTTTTCACATCTTCGGTACAACTATCATCATCAAGCAGATGATATCGGAGCAGTTTCATAAATAATTCCTGCGATATTTGTACATTTTTCATTCACAGCTCCTTTCAAGATAGCAAGATTCCCTGTTCTTAAAGAGATGGTAATCTTGCCATCTTCCCAATATTATTCAGGCAACATCCAGAACCACTGGTTGCCAATCTTCACAGAATCAATTTCCAATTCCTTTTTCGCATTCCACAGTGTTTTCTTTTTAATTCCCCTGCTTTCCGCCTCTTCTGCCACCTTTGTCTGGGCTACAGAACCAGATGCCAGAACTTCTTGCAGAAATTCCTTTGCTGCATGAATTTTCTGCCCCCGGTTGTCTCCGCTTAACAAATCATCTGCACTGATGTCATATTCCCCGATCCATTCAAATCCAGTATCTTTGTCCAAACGAAATGCAATGGATTTTCCTTCCGGTGCAAGGGAGCTTTTTACATGACACAACACACGGATTTCCGGTTCATCCTTGATTCTTCCGACAATTAGTACGCTTCTGGCTGCTGCTTGAAAATCAATAGATCCAAGTCCACGATATGACGATTTCCCATTACTGTTTTTGTTCATGTGACCGATTAAAATAATCGCACAATGATATTTCTCAGCAAGCACAGCCACACGCTTCATCAAGGGACGGATTTCATTTGCCCTGTGCATATCTACATCAGTCCCCAGGAACCCCTGTATCGGGTCTAAAACTACAAGGCGTGCTTTTGTCTGTATGATAGCTTCTTCTAATCTGGCATCCATCATAGTCAATGCCTGATCGTCATCATCAATTACCATTACTCTGGAGCAGTCTGCACCTGCTGAAAGAAGTCGTGGCTTAATGGTATCACCCAATCCGTCCTCTGCAGTCTGATAAATCACATTTACCGGTTCCAGAGCCATCGTTTTTTCCTCCAAGGCAGATTCATCACTGTCCGATGGTAATACAGCCTCTCCTTTTGTCAGCTTTGCAATAATCTGCAGTACCATTGTGGTCTTGCCCTCACCAGGATCTCCCTGCACAATGGTAACTTTCCCAAAGGGAATAAAAGGATAAAGCAGCCAGTCTATTTTTTCTATCTCCACCTGTTCCATATTTATTAGTTTTAAATTCGGTTCGTTTCTTCTGTTATCCAAAATTACCTCCATTTTCTATTGAAAGAAAGTGGAGACTTTGGTAGAATAACCTTAGTATTTGATTTGGATTTCCTACCAAGTCTCCGCCTTTAGGTGTTTGCCGACACTTAAAGGCTTTTATTTTTCATCTTCCAATACCTCTGTCTTAAAATCACTTGCTTTCCATGTTACGAAACAATCATTACCAGTGATTTCAATTACCTGTTGTATTAATGCCCGGCAATCTGCCAGCACCTCATACAAATCCTCTGTTTCCAGATGTTCCAGACGTTCCCACAATCTCCGTATTTCAAGGCTTAACCGATCACTTTGATATTTACCGACCGCAATCTTTACTTCCTGATGGAGTACCGACTGAATGAAATATTTTCCTTTCGCCAATCCACTCACTTTAATGCGGGCTTCTAATTCTCTGCGTTCCTCCGGTGTCATTCGAAAACAAACTGTCTGATTACGTTTTCTGTCTTTATCTAATCCACTCATTACAAATCCCCCTTGTATTCACTGTCCAGCCGTTCAGCCAGTTTTGTCTGCTTGTTTGGATAAAGATGTGCGTAGGTATTCAGTGTAGTTTCCACTTTTTCATGTCCGAGACGGTTTGCAATCTCCAGCGGTGAAAATCCCAGTTCGATCAACATACTCGCATGGGAATGCCGTTACGGTATAATAACGACAAACGGAAAAAGCCTTTATTTTCAAGGGGTTCACGCGTTTGCCGT
>CAKROE010000161.1 GCA_934371915.1 uncultured Blautia sp.
CGAGAAAGCAGCACAGGAGAGATTGGAAGTACTGATGGAGAAACTGTTAGAGAAGAATCCGGCACCGTTGAAAGAGGAGAACCCGATGGCGTGGACAGCACATATGAACAGTCTGACGGCAACAGCGGAAGAGAGCATCTTGACGGAATTGGTATACAGCTAATTGAAGACACAAGTGAAGATCAGTTAAGTAAAGCAGAGGAAGAAATTGCCTCTGCTTTATCTTTGCCTGAACTTCCATCTGTAAATGAACAGAAACGAGAAATTGAAAACAGAGTAGCTGCCCTTTATGCAGGAGAGATTGCCATTCCAAGTGAAGTGGTCGATGAGGTTTTAAGAACCGGAGGAAACCGAAGCAAGAGTCAGCTTCGTATTATCTATAATTTTATGAGTGAACAGACACCGGAGGAATATACGGAGTTTGTGAAGCGAGAGTACGGGACTGGTGGAAAGGGATTTGAAATCAATGGTATGGAGTATTCGGTCTGGTTTGATGAAACTGGATTGCAGATTGCAGTAGGGCATACGGTTACCGATCAGATTCTGGATAAGGCGTTTTTATCCTGGGAAGATGTGAGTGGACGTATCCATCAGCTTTTGAAGCAAGGCGAGTATGCACCTCAGTCCGTACTTGATGTTGCAAGGGAAAATGCGATAAAGGAACACGCCCAGGCACTTGCCTATATGAAAGCTGATATGGCAGAGGGGGTAGCGGAACTTGTCTTTGATGAAGAAGATTTACCACATCTTCGCAGTATTTATCCGGAAATAACAGATTATCTGGAAGAAAAGCTGGAAGATCCGCAATGGCTGTCAGATATGAATGAGCGTCTGGAAGGACTGGCAATGGCTTATGAGGAAGATAAAAGCATTATGCGGTTCCGCACCTATAATCCAATCAAAATATCTGGTCAGTTCCAGAAATTTGTGGCAGAAGTAGTTCCTTACAATGCAAGGGATGGCTTTACATGGCAGGAGCATAAGGTGTTTATTACTCAGGATGAAATAGATGCTTTTCTTTCCGGGGGAGGACCGTATTCAGATGGCAGGCTTTCTACCTATTCTTTTTATCTTCTGAATGAAGATGAGAAAGCCAGAACGGATTTTATTAAAGAAAGATACGGAACAGGCGGTCAGAGTCATGCTTTGTGTGGTACGGATAATTCCTATGCAGATTACGATGGAAAAGGTTTGCAACTGAAGAGGGGAGAGATTGGAAATCCGGATACTTCGGTATTACTCCCTTGGGCAAAAGTGGCAAAAAGAGTCGGATACCTGATTGATAATCAACAGTTTCTACGTTCTGCTGATTATTCCCGTATGCCAGATTATGAAAGAGAACGAATTGCAGGGAAAGTAATCAGCTTTTATGCAAGACTGCCAGAAGAAATTGAGCGTCCATTCAAAGAAGATTTTTTCAATGAAGAAGCAAGAAAAGAACTTCCTGTTATGCTGAATGATTCGGAGCAGTCGCAGAAATTGTTACAGGCGATGGATGATGCCCTGGCGATGCTGCCATTGGATTTTGAATCAGTGAATGAAACTTATGAGAAGAAATTACAGCTTTTAACAGAAGTACATCAGTATGTGGAGGGCAGCTATACGATTTTCCCGGCACAGGAAGTAGCAGAGCAGACGGAAGGCTTGACAGGATACCAGATGTCTTTATTTGACATTATGAGTAATTCTGAACCAGAGGAACCTACGGAAGAACTGGAAGTAGAAGAATCGACTGCAGAAGCGGAAGAGATACAGAATGAAGAACCAGAGGCAGATCCTCATATGTCCTTTGAAGAAGCAAAAGAATTGTGGGAAGATGGCTTTTATGAGGATGATTATGTATTAAAAAGTCGTGTAGGCGAATTGATTTATGACAGCATGGATACAGTTGGAAAATCTGTAGAGGATTTTTCCGAGGAACAGATGGCTGTTATCCGAAAGCTGGCTGAACAGGAGCGTATGTTAGAACCAGTACTGAATCCAGACTTTTCACCGGAACAGATGCAGTTGGTTTCTGACATTTCAGAAAAAATCTGGAATGATAATGGCAGATGGCAGGAGGATATGATCGAGCCATATACAGATCATGTCATGAATCCAGAAGAAATTACCAGAGTACGACAGGAATTGGATTTACAAGAATCAGAATCTGAGTTAGAAGATGTAGTTGTACAGGAACAGTGGGACGAGAATGTATTTGAATATCAGGGGTATCATTTTGAAGCAGTGGGGATTCTTCCGCAAGGTCTGGAAGGGAAAGAACTGGTAAACCAGACAAGAGGAAATACAGAATTGCACTTGACTACCTACGAGCGAGAAGAAGATATTTTATATTCCTATGCAGGATTCTACGAAGCGAGTGGTTCATCAAAAGCTGATATTTTCCGGTGTATGGAAACCGGACGAAATTATATTCCAGGGGAGAACGAACTATTTGGCTATGAGGGAGAATTTTTACCATATCTGCAGAATGAACAGGTGCAGGAACAGGAACCTCATAATTTCCATATTACAGACGATGACCTTGGTGCTGGCGGTCCGAAAGCAAAGTTTAAAGCCAATATGGAAGCTATCCGGTTGCTGAAAGAACTGGAACAAGAGCAGAGATTAGCAACACCGGAAGAACAGGAAGTGTTGTCAAGATATGTTGGATGGGGCGGTATTCCACAGGCTTTTGAAGAAAGAAACAGTGCCTGGGCAGAGGAATATACGCAGTTAAAAGGAGTCCTTACGCCAGAAGAATACAGTGCAGCAAGGGCATCAACGCTGAATGCCTTTTATACTTCTCCGGCGGTTATCAAGGCTATGTATGAAGCACTTGGAAATATGGGACTGAAACAGGGAAATATCCTGGAGCCATCCTGTGGAGTTGGTAACTTTATGGGACTTTTACCGGAAAGCATGAGTGCTACAAATATGTACGGTGTGGAGCTTGATCCGGTTTCCGGGCAGATCGCGAAACAGCTTTACCAGAAGAACAGGATTGCAGTACAGGGATTTGAGGAAACCAGTTATCCGGACAGCTTTTTTGACTGTGTGATTGGAAATGTACCGTTTGGGGCATATCAGGTCAGTGACCGCAAGTATGACAGATACCATTTTATGATCCATGATTATTTTATTGCAAAATCCTTAGACCTGGTACGTCCGGGAGGAGTGGTGGCAGTTGTCA
>CAKROE010000162.1 GCA_934371915.1 uncultured Blautia sp.
GCTTATATGAGGCAGAGGGGCGCCGGTCTTTTACGAGTCCCCAGACGGTTACTCCCGAATAGGCAAGTTTTATGTTGGTTCCCTCACTGGTGCTTACAGAAGGTGGAGATGAATTTCTGATATCCCCAAGCACAGCCCAAAGACTGCCATTCACAGGATAATTCGAATAATAGGGTTTATCCTGATCCCAACCGTATCCAGCAAAGCTCCATTCAGGCTTCATCGTGTATCCTGCCCTGCTGGCCACCTCGTCAAAAGACGGTGCCCATGCACTTGTAAGAACACATGATAGATTGAACGTTGCAGAATGATCGGTGATCAGGTATCCATCCTCGTAGTCATCGCTCACTTCGACAATACGGAAGATCGCCGTGTACTCACTTTCAAGATTACTTTTCCATTTGGCATAGAATGTTTTATTTCCTACATCGAATTTATCGATTTCTTTAACCGGATTTCCGGAATAATCCTCATTTTCGTACCATCCCTCGAAGGTATGATTCATACGGGTGATCTCATCTGCAGTCGGAAGTATCGCACCTGTTCCATAGGTACGCTCTGTGATGCTCCTGCCTTCGGCGATTGTACCGCCTTTAGCATCTAAGTTCACCTGATATCTGTCATATTCCCACTGCGCATAAAGCTCTACGAGCCCTTCTTCTGCAAGATTCTTAACAATTTGTCCATCACTGCAGCTCGTACCGGTTCCATCCCTTTTCGTGTTCCAACTGACAAATGTACCCCCTTCCGGAACCCAGTCGTTTTTTAACAGCGCCTGTTCCTTGTCATAAATGAAGGTCTGAACCTTTGTTTCGTCTGCAAGTCCGCAAAAATTATTGATCATCCTTACTGTGTATTGTTTTGGAGTCCATTTCGCTGTGTATGTGACATTTCCGGTCACCTTACCTGCCACTTCCGGATCCCAGCCTTCAAACGTATAGCCGGTGCGCGCCGGTGTGCCGTTGAAAGAAGGCGTATCCGCATTTTCCTCGACCGTATATTGCTGGTCAGGAAATATCTCTGAGTCATCCACACCATCGGTATAGGTGACGGTATATTTCGTTTTTTCATATGGTGTCCATATGGCATAGATGGTTGCGGTGTTATTTCTCCCCTGTACAACTCTTGCGTAACCACCAGCCCTATATACTACATAACTACTAGCTGCAGAGGTTCCCCAACCCTCAAATATGTATCCATCACGAATTGGAACGATATTTGATACGGGAATTTGTACACTCATCTCTGTGCTGGTCATGGTCTGATCCGGTGGTGCCCCGCTTCCACCGTTTGCTTCGTAATGTAACGTATAAGTATATTGGGTGGCAGCAAGGCTGACCTCATTGGACAGGATGACGAGTTGTGTTTCCGGTTCCGTTTCTTCTCCGGCTTCATTTTCATGGAGCGGCTCTGCCGCCCATACCGGCACCGATATTAATGTTAAGAGCATGCTCATACTCAGCAATATTCCATAAATTCGTTTTGTCCTTTTTTTCATTCTGCGCTGTCCTCCCCTTACTGTAATGCATTTTTGCAACAGCTCAGCCCTATAGAAATGAACTGTTACGCATTTTCTAAGATCCTATATGTTCTATATATACTTAGGTACAAAAAATTCCAAAAACTCTCACCCACATTTATTTTTTTACAGAAGGAATCAATTGTTCTCAATTGTCAAAGTAAATTCCGGTCGCTCTATCACAAAGGCTGAAGTTACTTCGGCAAATCTTCTCATAATGGGTCAGAACATTTTTTTAATTAAATGGTGAGAGTTTTTCTTATTTTATGTACCTATGTTTATAGAAGCATATCAATACTTTCACTGTGAAAAGGAGAAAATTTTTATGAGGAAAAGATTTCTTACACTGCTTTTTGCTCTTCTGATGTGTATAAGCATGACTATAACAGTTTATGCTGCACCACAAACAGATCAGTCACATAGCCAAACTCAATTTACAACAAATGCGACCCCGGCGGAACTATCCATCATCAAAACATTATTTTATGCACAAGACTATGCAGAATTGTATCCGGATGTGGTGGAAGCCTATGGAAATGAAGAGGCTGCTCTTTGGAATCACTTTGTAAATCATGGCTTATCTGAAGGAAGATCATTAAGTAAAAACTTTCATGTATTTGCATATCGTGCCGCATATGCGGACCTTCAGGAGGCATTTGGTAATAATCTTATCGCTTATTATATACATTATGCCACTCACGGAATGCAGGAAAACAGATCAATTACAACCGTTGACCAGGCTGTAAAAGCCGGCTTAACAGTAACAGGACTACGCGGACAGATAATTGCCAAGCCGATACCTGTTATTACTATCTCTGAGGAAGATCAGACTCCTGAATTTTCTCCGGAGCCTTCTGCTGCTCCCGCTGAAAATACAGATTATGAGGAAGGCACTCCGTCCGAACCCGCTCCAGAGCCTCCATGTACCCATCAGTATGATGTAAAGCAAATTGAGAATACCCTGACTCATGCTCCGGTATGCAGCAGTTGTGGATATATAGATGAAACACAGAAAGAGGCTTGTACGGCGGGAGATTCCTATGAAGTGACAAAAACAACCCATGAACAAAAGTGTCAAAAATGTAATGGAATTATGACTACCGAATCACATAATTTTTCTTATGGTTCAGTATGCCTAATATGTAATTATGACTGTACGCATATTTGGGGAGAATGGAGCCATGGTTCTACTGAACATAGTCATAGATGTCTCCTCTGTAAATGGAGCGAACATGATCCACATTCATGGGAAAATGGAATCTGTACCATATGTGGATATGGATCTTAATACAATACTGAACGTTCAAAAGTGCAGGCCATCATCCGTTAAATGTTGATTGCCTGCACTTCTATTCTCAGTTTATTTTCATCTCATCTTTGTTTCGATCAATTTATTTTCACCTTATGTTCCCTCCCTTATGTCCATTTTCATCTGTCCTGTTCCGTATTTCCTTCTGGTTTCACGTTCATTTTGGACTTTTTCCTACTTGATTGTCCATTTATGTCCAAATATCCAGTTGCTTTCAGGAGTCCACTGCCTGACAGCTTCCTATTTTGGACTTTTCCCAACTTGATTGTCCAT
>CAKROE010000163.1 GCA_934371915.1 uncultured Blautia sp.
GAGTCATGGCAATCGAAAACGATGACGAAAACAAAGTCTTCAACATCGCATTCCGTACTCCGCCCAAAAACAGCACCGGTGTGGCTCATATTCTCGAACACAGTGTTCTGTGCGGATCCAGAGATTTTCCTCTGAAAGATCCATTCGTAGAACTTGTAAAAGGGTCCCTGAATACGTTTTTGAATGCAATGACCTATCCGGACAAGACCTGTTATCCTGTAGCAAGCTGCAATGATCAGGACTTCCAGAACCTAATGCATGTCTATCTGGATGCGGTATTTTATCCGAATATTTATAAAAAAGAAGAGATTTTCCGTCAGGAAGGATGGAACTACCATCTTGAAAACACGGAAGGTCCGTTGACTTACAATGGCGTTGTATATAACGAAATGAAGGGTGCCTTTTCTTCCCCGGATGATGTCCTGGAAAGAGATATCATGAATTCTCTTTTCCCTGATATTACGTATGGCTGTGAATCGGGTGGAGACCCGGAGAATATCCCGGAGCTTTCCTATGAAGAGTTCCTTGATTTCCACAGAACTTATTATCATCCGTCCAACAGTTTTATTTATCTGTATGGAAATATGGATATGGCGGAAAAACTTGATTTCATTGACAAAGAATACCTGTCTGCATTTGACAGCTTACTTGTTGATTCCGAAATTCAGGAGCAGAAGCCATTTGATAAAATGCATAATCTTGTAATGGAATATCCTGTTGCAGAGAGCGAGAGCGAAGAAAACAATTCTTATCTGGCATACAGTGTTGTCACAGGAAATGCAATGAACAGTCTTGAGTGTACAGCATTTGATGTGCTGGATTATGCACTGCTTGGCGCACCCGGCGCACCTCTTAAGAAAGCACTTCTGGATGCAAAGATTGGTTCCGATGTTTATGGTTCTTATGAAGACGGTATCCGCCAGACATATTTCGATGTGATTGCCAAAGGTGCAGATCCGTCACGCAAAGAAGAATTTGTTTCCATTATCCGCCGTGTTCTGACAGAAATCGTTCAGAACGGTATTGACCCGAAGGCACTTGAGGCAGGCATCAACTGTATGGAATTCCGTTACAGAGAAGCGGATTTCTCTTCCTACCCGAAGGGGCTGATATATGGACTGGATATCCTGGACAACTGGCTTTATGATGATGAGCATCCATTTGCACAGGTGCAGTTGATTCCGATATTTGATAAACTGAAAGAATTAAAAAATCAGCGATATTTTGAAGGACTGATTCAGAAATATCTGCTTGATAATACACATGGATCGGTCCTGACACTGAATCCGTCAAGAGGTCTGACTGCCCGCAGGGCAAAGGCTCTCGAAGAGAAACTCGCCGCACATCTTGCATCACTTACTGATGAAGAAAAGGCTGAGATGGTTCGAAAAACAGCAGAGCTTGAACGCTATCAGGAAACTCCGGAAGATCCGGAAACTGCAAAATGCATTCCTATGCTGAAAAGAGAAGACATCCGCAAAGAGATCATTCCGTTTACAAATGAAGCTCTCGATGTTGACGGAAGTCTCTTCCTTTATCATGAAGTGCCAACCAACGGTATCGGTTATCTTGACCTGATGTTTGATGTAAAAAATCTTCCGGCAGAGAAAGTTCCGTATCTCGGACTTCTCAAATCGGTTCTGGGTTACGTGGATACTGCGCAGTATACTTACGGTGAACTCACAAATGAGATCAATGCAGAAACTGGCGGTATCATGTGTGGAATAGAAGTTTTCGACCATGCTGAATCTATGGATGAGTTTCAGGCGTTTTTCTCCATACGCGGAAAGACCATGTACCCAAAGACAGATGTACTGTTTAAAATGATCCGTGAAATTCTTAATACTTCCAGCCTTGAAGATACCAGAAGACTTCATGAGATTATTTCACAGGTAAAATCAAGAGCCCAGTCGTCTCTGGTAAGTGCCGGACATTCGACCGCAGTTCTTCGTGCTGCATCCTATGCATCTCCGATGGCGGCATTTCAGGATGCAATGGCAGGAATTGCATATTATCAGTTTATTGAAACACTGGACCGGGAATTTGAAGAACGAAAAGAGGCGCTTGTTACTGAACTTACAAACCTTATGAAAGAGCTTCTTCGTCCGGAATATCTGTGCATCAGCTATACAGGAGAGAAAGAATCTCTCATCGATGTCCTGAAGCAGGTAAAATCTCTTCGTCAGACACTTCATCAGGAACCTGTGAAAATCGGCGAACAGAGCATTACATGCGAAAAGAAAAACGAAGCATTTACAACTTCCGGTCAGGTGCAGTATGTTGCCCAGGCAGGAAACTTCCGTAAAAAAGGTTTTGCATACTCCGGAGCTCTTAATATTTTGAAGGTTGCACTGAGTTATGATTATCTTTGGACCAATATCCGTGTCAAAGGCGGCGCATATGGATGTATGAGCGGCTTTAAACGGAGTGGAGAAAGTTTCTTCGTATCCTATCGTGATCCGCATCTGAAACGTACACTGGATGTATTTAAAGGTATTCCGGAATATGTACGTAACTTTAATGCAGATGAACGAGAAATGACCAAATATATCATCGGAACCATCAGCGGCAAAGATGTTCCGCGTACTCCGAAGATGCAGGGTGCAATTTCCAAAAATGCATGGTTCTGTGGTGTTACAGAAGAAATGGCACAAAAAGAAAGAGACGAGATCCTGAATGCAGATTCCACATCCATGCAGGCACTTGCTCCACTGATTGAAGCAGTACTTTCAAATGATGCAATCTGTGTTGTGGGAAGTGAGCCGGCAATCAATAAAGAAAAAGAACTGTTTGATACGGTACTTCCACTGATCAATGGCTGAACAAAAGATAATTTACAGGAGCTGTTAAATGAAAGAAAATTTTAAATCAGGTTTTACTGCGATCATCGGACGGCCGAATGTCGGAAAATCCACACTGATGAATCATCTGATCGGACAGAAGATCGCAATTACTTCAAAGAAACCACAGACCACCCGTAACCGTATTCAGACGGTTTATACCTGCGAAGACGGTCAGATCGTCTTTCTGGATACACCGGGTATTCACAAGGCCAAAAACAAGCTCGGCGAATATATGG
>CAKROE010000164.1 GCA_934371915.1 uncultured Blautia sp.
TAAGAATCTACTACGGACGAGTGAAAGAATATCTTTCATCTCTTCCAGAATCTTAATTATCCACTAATATTTTCAGATCAGCACCGGTGCCTCCTCGATATGTAATGCAAAAAGACCAGCACACATCTTCGCGCACTGGTCAGCATTTTTAGACAGTAAAAAAGACAGCGGGATAAGCTGTCTTTTTTGGAGAAGGTATTTCTTCTTATGGGGTGTAGCAAAAACTATATAATGTATTGGGGGGTTTTTACGGTTATTATAGTACCACGTGTCCCACTAAAAGTGTGCACAAACTTCACAAAATTCATTATCGCTTTTTGTTTAATTTGTACACTTCATTTTTAATCCTCTACATTTTCTGATGTAAAAAGTGCCTCAAACTCATCGCGCTGGATCTTTTCCTTCTCTAAAAGTAGGGCTGCGCACTTATGAAGTACATCCATATGCCGGGAAATGATCTCTCTTGCTTTTGTATGGCATTCATCGATAATACCATGAACTTCCTGATCGATCTCTTTTGCCACTTCCTCACTGTAGCTTCTTGTATGAGCCAGATCACGTCCGATAAAAACTTCATCTCCGTCATCACCGTATGTGATCAGACCAAGCTTATCAGACATACCATACTGCATTACCATGGCACGTGCGGTGCTGGTTGCACGTTTGATATCGTTTGATGCACCGGTCGTAATATCATCGAAAATAATCTCCTCGGCAACACGTCCGCCAAGAAGTGTCGTAATATCCTGAAGCATCTTGCCCTTTGTGTTGAACATCTCATCATTTTCCGGAAGCGGCATGGTATATCCGGCAGCTCCCATTCCTGTCGGGATGATGGAAATCGTATATACCGGATCCATATCCGGAAGTACATGAAACAAAATTGCGTGACCGGCTTCATGATAAGCTGTGATTTTCTTTTCTTTCTCGGAAATGACTTTGCTGCGTTTTTCGGCTCCGATACCAACCTTGATAAAGGCATGCTTGATATCCGGCTGTGTAATATAGCTCCTTCCGGATCTCGCTGCCATGATTGCAGCTTCATTCAGAAGATTCTCAAGATCTGCTCCGGTAAATCCGGCTGTTGTCTGTGCAATCTGTGCAAGATTTACATCCTCGCCAAGTGGTTTGTCCTTCGCATGGACTTTAAGGATTTCTTCTCTGCCCTTTACATCCGGTCTGCCGACTGCAACCTTACGGTCAAAACGGCCCGGACGCAGGATTGCAGGGTCAAGAATATCCACACGGTTGGTCGCTGCCATTACGATGATTCCCTCATTGACACCAAATCCGTCCATCTCAACAAGGAGCTGATTCAGGGTCTGCTCACGCTCATCGTGACCGCCGCCCATACCGGTACCACGCTGTCTTGCAACTGCATCGATCTCATCGATAAAAATGATACATGGTGCATGCTTCTTTCCTTCTTCAAAAAGGTCTCTGACACGGGATGCACCTACACCGACAAACATTTCCACGAAATCAGAACCGGAAATAGAAAAGAACGGAACGCCCGCCTCTCCGGCTACTGCTTTTGCAAGAAGTGTCTTACCTGTTCCGGGAGGGCCTACAAGGATCACTCCCTTCGGAATTCTCGCACCCACATTTGTGTATTTCTGCGGTGCCTTAAGAAAATCCACCACTTCTACCAGATCTTCCTTTTCTTCCTGAAGTCCTGCGACATTCTGGAAGGTGACTTTCTTGTCATCCGGAAGCATCATTCTGGCACGGCTCTTACCGAAATTCATCATCTTGGCATTTCCCCCACCGCCTGACATCTGACGATTCATCATAAGGAAAAGGAAAATTACCAGTGCGCCGGTAAGAAGCACCGGAAGAAGTGTCGTCATAAATACACTCTCCTGTGGAACGTCTGCAACCTCCGGATGAATGTCATAACTCTCCAGAGTTGCCTCAGCGTCCTTTACATCTGTTACATATACACGTTTCTGGCCTTCACCTTCGATATCCACAACAACAGATCCTGTCGGAACCTCTCTGTTCTGGTAGATTTTTGCGGATGTGACCTTTCCGTCTTCAGCAGCCTTTTTCATGCTCTCCATGGAATAACTGCTCTGTGATGTCACCTGATTATTCAGATAAAAATAACCGGCTACGAGCATCACGATCAATACAAGATACAGGCCAATTCTGCCTGACTGTCTGTTCACCTGCTGTTTTCTCCTTTCAAATCTGGTCTGTCACTGTGAACGTATTCACTAGTCTTCCTGGTCTAATTCAACCACACCGATAAACGGAAGGTTTCTGTATTTCTGTGCATAATCCAGACCATATCCGACAACAAACTCATCCGGAATGTTGAAGCAGCAATAATCTACTTTAACGTCTTTGACTCTGCGTTCCGGTTTGTCCAGAAGTGTGCACAGATGGATGCTGTTTGGATTTCTGCCTTTCAGGATGTCAATCAGATAACTTAACGTTCTTCCTGAGTCAATGATATCCTCTACGATCAGAACGTCCTTGCCGATCAGTGGCTGATCCAGGTCCTTTACGATCTTTACTACACCGCTTGATTTGGTATCATCACCGTAACTGGAAACAGACATGAAATCAAGAGATACCGGAACGGTAATTCTCTTTGCCAGTTCACAGGTAAAAAATACACCACCCTTCAGGACACAGATCATATGGATCTCTTTTCCTGCATAATCCTTGCTGATTTTTGCTGCAATCTGTCTGATTCTTGCATCCACTTCTTCTTCACTAAGTAAAACCTTGATTTTTTCGCTCATTCTAAGCTTCCTCCTTGGTATGTAATTTCCAGCACCTTCTCTGTCTGAGAAGTAATCTTATACCGTTCGCTGATCCTGCCCCCTATGATCCAGAGGATTTCATCCTTTGCAGCCACAAGAGGGATTTCATGCCGTATCTCGCCCGGAATTTTGTCATCGATCATACAGCGTGTCAGCTTTTTGCGTCCGCCCGACTGATTAACGATCATATAATCCCCGCTTCTTCGCGTCCGGACAGACAGTTCGCAATTTATT
>CAKROE010000165.1 GCA_934371915.1 uncultured Blautia sp.
TCAATGATCTGCGTCCTGGAGCCGGAAATGAGCCGCAGAAACATCTTTGAAGGATATGGAAAACGTGTGTAAATTTTTACATGTGCCTGTAAAGTAAGGGCATTTTCCTGGAAATCAAGTGTCTCAAGAAAAACCGGATAGGAAGCACTGGAACATGAATTAAAATCAGAATAATGAAAATACTGATTCTCGGCATCAGCATCATAAACGAGTGTACCGGAATCCGGCGCTTTTTTGATACTCAATAAGTAATCACATAATTCCGGAGAAAGATTGTGCTGCTCTATAACGATATGATCGTCGATTCGCTGTAACGCACGAAATAACATACTCAGAAAAGATTCTTTTTCATGTGCAGTCATCACATCATCCGGAAAGTTTTTCATCCGGAAACGTGCCAGGAGATCATACATGATTGTATACTGAACAAAGTCCGGAACATATCCCAGTCGACGCTCAGATTCATCCAGCGCCCAGAATGTGTAATATTTAAGGCTGTCGATATACCATTCTTTCCGATGCTTGGAAACATTTAATGCGGAATCCAGCGCATTTCGGGTACGGTACATATAACGGCCGGAAGGTACGATTCCATATCTGGGATTATCCAGTAACAGAGACATGATAGCTTTTGCATCTTCTGCATAGCGGAGAGAAGTGTCAAAAGTATTTTCATTTAACACAGCACGGCGGATAAATGAAGAGGAAATATGCATCTGCACATAAGAATATTGTTTCGTTAAATCGATAATCTGAGGAGATTCTGTATCATACTTATAATTGAGTTTATGTCCGGTATCACGTTTTTCAAAATAGTAGATTGGTACAGAAACAAGGTCAATCTGACTTTCTGACTGGATGAAAAAATTGTAGACAGCAGAAAGCGTTTCGGGCGTCAACTTGTCGTCGGCATCCATGAAACTTACAAAACGACCGGAGGTATGTTGGATTCCTTCATTTCGTGCTGATGATACACCGCCGTTTTCTTTGTGGATTACTTTAATATTATCTGGAAATTTTTGCTGATATTCATCGCAGATCATGCCGGATCTGTCGGTGGAACCATCGTCTACAAGAATTATTTCCACGGATTCTTCAAAACCGATATCCTGAGTCAGGATGCTCTCGATGGCTTCAGCAAGATATGGTTCAACATTATAAACAGCTGTTACAACAGAAAATTTAAAACGGTAGTCAGAAACTGTCTGATTCATAGCAATACTCCTTTGCTGATATTGTATTTATCATATCATAAAAACAGTTTGACAGAAAGCATAGATTGATCTGTTTACGAAAAACGGAGCGTATGCTATACTGAGACCAAAATGATTTGATCGAGGGTACTAGGATGGAAACATATATAAATAATAAAAAACCAGAGATAACAGTCATTATTCCCTCCTATAATGTGAAGGAATATATTGAAGAATGTCTGGAAAGTCTGAAAAACCAGACATTTACAGATTTTGAAGTGATTTGTGTGGATGATGGTTCGGATGACGGAACTGCCGATATCATTAAAGAATATGCAGTATCTGATCCACGGTTTCAATATGTGGAAATGAATCATTGCGGAAAAGCCGGATTGATGAGAAATGAGGGAATCAAAAGAGCAAAAGGAGAATACCTGCTGTTTCTTGACAGTGATGATTTTTTTGAATCTGTGCTTCTGGAACACAGCCTGAATAAGATCAAAGAAGACCAGGCAGATGTCTGTATGTATGATGCCAGACTTTATTTTGGAGATACCGGTAAATACAGAAAGAGTAATGTCCTGCAGAAGAAAGAATATATTCCGCAGACGATGCCGGTAGAGGGAAAAACATTTCCGTACGTTTTCAATATTGGTACGGGATGCCCATGGACAAGCCTGTTCAAAAAGAGTCTGATCGATGAAAACAAGCTTGAATTTATGGCACTTTCACGTTCGAATGATATTTATTTTGTGAATATGGCGCTTGTCCTTGCAAAAAGAATTACGATACTTCAGGAAGTTCTTGTCAATTATCGTCAGAGAAGCACCAGTCTTCAGGCAAATAATACGAAAACCCCGTGGGACTGGTATGAGGCATTAAAGGCAATCCGTGATAATCTTAAAGAATTAGAGTTGTATGATGATGTTGAAGCAAGTTTCAAAAATCTTGCTTTTGGAGTGAGTATTTATAATATGTGTTCACTTAAAGCAGGAGAAGCATTCTGCCAGATTTATGAACGACTGAATAATGAAATATTTGCAGAGTTTGAACTGGATGATTTCACGGAGGAAGAATGTTATTCTTATAATGGTGCAAAATATCAGATCTATATGCAGATGAAAGAATGCAGTGCTGTCGAATATCTTTTCAGACAGGCTCAGGAAATGAAAGAATGGCAATCCAGGGCAAAGAAAGCAGAAAAAGAGCTTCAGAAACTGAAATCCAGCACAACATTAAAAGCAGGAAAGGCATTATTGTATATTCCTAAGAAGCTGAAACATATGACTGGCAAAAAATAGAAATTCAGAATTACGTGTGAGTTTATGTGGATGCTATAATAAATTACAAAACGTGTTCATAAATTTACACTACAGCAGATACGAGGAATAAATTATGGGGAAGAAATTCAAGGTAAGCAGGAAAACAAAGAAGATCATACTGGGTGGATGCATCGGTGCGATGGTGATCCTGATCGCAGGACTTTTTATTTACCTGTATATTGCAGATACGAATACACTTGGAAGAAAGATTTCCATTTATGGTCTTGATGTTTCCACACTCACTGTTGATAAAGCTGAGCAGAAGATTCTGAAAGATTTCCGTGAACGAAAAGTTGCTTTTCAGGAGGATGGTGCAACTGTATATGAAACGACGCTGGAAAATCTTGGTTATGATCTGAATGAAGCTGCATTGAAGACACAGCTTACCGAACTTCAGAAGACACGAGAAGCTAATCGCAAACTGTTTGCGACACAGGTAGATCAGAAGATTTCTTATGAGATTCAGAAG
>CAKROE010000166.1 GCA_934371915.1 uncultured Blautia sp.
ATCAACACACCTTTCCAGTTTATCAATGTCCATATGACGATGAATCGCACGAATCGTCTCCGGATTTGTTGACTGCACACCAATTTCAAGCTGGATCAGTCCCGGACGCATTTTTGCCATCAGCTCCATTTCCTCATCACGAAGAAGATCTGCTGAAATTTCAAAATGAAAATTCGTCACACCATTGTCATGTTCCAGAATATATTTCCAGATAGCCATGGCATGTTCGTGTTTGCAGTTAAATGTACGGTCTACAAATTTCACCTGCGGTACTTTGTGATCCAGGAAAAACTGCAGTTCTTTTTTTACCAGTTCCAGATCACGAAAACGAAGTTTCTTATCTATAGAAGAAAGACAGTAACTGCATGAAAACGGACAGCCTCTGCTGCTCTCATAATAAATGATACGATTCTCAAACTCCTCAAGATGCTGGTAAACAAATGGGATCTCGCTTAAATTCATCAGCTCCCGCCATCCATTATGCCGTATTTCTTCACCATCACGATAGGCAATTCCTCTGATTTCTCCAAGGCTCCCCTTCCCGTCTATGTAATATTCGAGAAGATCGTGGAATGTCTTTTCGCCTTCGCCCACCAGTATTCCTGTCATTTCCGGCATATCTTCCAGAAAATTTTCCGCATCATAAGAAACCTCCGGTCCACCGGCCCAAAAAGCGGTTTCCGGAAGAATTTTAGCCAGATCACGAATCAGT
This sequence comes from uncultured Blautia sp., assembly GCA_934371915.1. Classification (GTDB taxonomy): domain Bacteria; phylum Bacillota; class Clostridia; order Lachnospirales; family Lachnospiraceae; genus Blautia_A. Next base: position 713 of record CAKROE010000166.1, read on the forward strand.
TCCCGTACAAACGAAATATTCCAGATATAACAGGAGAAGCAGACAACGTCTGCTCCACTGCCATAAATATCTTTAAGTATCTCATCCTTTGGCTGATTGATCGTGTATTCCCGAAGAAGTACTTCCTTATCATAATCCGAGGAATACGCTTTCAGATCATAAACAGCCAGATTTGAATGAATATATTTTGCATTGCATGCTGCAAGTAAGATTTTCATGAATGTCCCAAATCCTTCCCGCTATTATTCATCCAGAAGTTTTTTGATATCTTCTTTTGCAGTCAGACCTACCAGACGATGTGCTTCTTTGCCGTCTTTAAAAATCAGAAGTGTCGGAATGCTGACAACCCTGAACTGCTGCGCAAGTCCCATTTCCTGATCTACATCGATTTTACCGACGTTGTAGCCTTCCTCTGCAAGTTCTTCTACAATCGGGCCCTGACGCATGCATGGTCCGCACCATGTTGCCCAGAAATCAATCAAAATCGGTTTTTCTGATTTTAAAACTTCTTCTTCAAAATTCTGTGATGTAATTGTTTTTGCCATAATTGTTCTCCCTTTCTATATACTGTGATTTAGTATCTGCGTTTTCAGTAATATTATCAATTCTGTAGATTATTTTTATGCCGGACATATTTACCGGCACTGATTCCGGCCATGCTGCCTTCGTAAACCGCTTTCGATACCTGAAGCAGCCCTCCGGTGCAGTCTCCAGCCGCAAAAAGTCCCGGAATCGTTGTCTCCATCTCTGAATTGACCTTAATATTTCCTTTATCGGTCAGCTCAGCCCCCATCTGACGCGCGATTTCCGCACTGCCTGCTGTTCCGAGTGCTACAAAAATACCATCTGCCGGATAAAAAGACGCTTCTGCTGCTCCGTCTTCCTGTGCATGGATATCATGTTCCATTCGAAGGCCTGAAACAAGATCATCCCCCTCGATTGCCTGAATCTTCATGGTATTGACTGCGATCGGATGTTCTCTGGAAAACTCCGGCTTTTTTCCATCTGTATAGATGGTTACAGAAGGGGTCACATTTCGAAGTTCTTCTGCTTCATGAAGGGCAAAATCACTGTTTCCGAGGACTGCCACTTCACGGTTTCTGTAAAAGAACGCATCACAGACTGCGCAATAGCTGACACCTTTTCCCTCAAACTCACGTATTCCGGGAATCGATGGTGCAGCCCGTCTGCTTCCAGTCGCAAGGATCACACTGACTGTATCAAAGTCTCCTGCCGTTGTCTGCACAGTAAATGTGTCAAAGCCTTTGATTCCAAGCACCTGTGCCTCAATGATCCGCACGCCCAGCGCCTTTGCCTGTACAAGTCCACGCTCATAAAGCTCTTCACCGGATATCGGTTCTTCCAGCCCATAGTAGTTTTCGATTTTTTCTGCTTTCGCCAGTGCTCCGATTCCATTGTTGATCACTATTGGATTCAGATTACTTCTGGCAGTATATAACGCTGCGGAAATCCCCGCCGGTCCCGCACCGATGATGATTACATTTTCCATCTTATCACCTGCGTTTCTGATTCATATTTCATTGCTTTATAATATACACTATTTTGTAAAAAATTTCAGCATTTATTCCTGTTTCTGCTCTTTTATTATACGGGAGATTTCTGATTTTCTCAATAGAATTTGTCTTATTTAACTTTTTAAAGACATGTTTTTTTCATTTTTCTTAATTTTTTCACTGTTTTTTCTGTAATTTCTGTTACATTTGTGATATATTTTTATTGTATTATGCCTGATTCTGAATAAGGAGTATTACTACATTATGAGAAGTTTTGAATATTACACACCGACTAAGGTGATTTTTGGAAAAGATACACATTTAAAAATAGGAGAAATCCTGAAAGATTATAACTGTCACAAAATACTGATCCATTACGGTGGCAAAAGTGCTGTAAAATCCGGTCTGATCGATGATATCAAAAAATGTCTCACAGATGCCGGATTTGATTTTGTTACTCTGGGCGGAGTTGTTCCAAATCCACGTCTTTCCAAAGTGCGGGAAGGTATTTCGCTTTGCCGGAAGGAAAACATAGATTTTATCCTCGCTGTCGGTGGCGGAAGTGTTATTGATTCCGCAAAAGCAATCGGCTATGGTGTCGCAAACCCATGGACAGATGTCTGGAACTTTTTCTTAAAGACCGAAGTTCCGACTGCCTGCATTCCGATCGGTGCAATTCCTACAATTGCAGCTTCCGGAAGTGAAATGAGCGGATCCTGTG
>CAKROE010000167.1 GCA_934371915.1 uncultured Blautia sp.
TTGAGGGGCCCCTCATTTCTGTACAGTCTTTTTCTGATTCTTATTTTATTCTGCCTCCATTTCGGCATTGATCTCATCTTCACATGACGCCATTGCCTGCAATGTCATGGTCATAAGTTTCGGCAGTTCCCAGCCAAGCTGCTCTGCACCACGCTCGATCACTTCACGTGAACATCCTGCAGCAAATCCTTTGCTCTTATATTTCTTTTTCAGAGATTTCAGTTCCATATCCTTTGTGCTTTTTGACGGACGCATCAGCGCTGCTGCCCAGATAAGTCCGGTCAGTTCATCCGCTGCAAAAAGGACTTTCTCCATTTCATGCTCCGGTTTTACATCGATGGTTGCTCCACAGCCAACGGTAATTCCGTATCCATGTGAGCATACCGCATGGATGATATCTTCTCCGACACCACCTTCTCGAAGAAGTTCCGGGGCTTTCAGACAATGTTCTTCCGGGTACTGTTCAAAATCAATGTCATGAAGAAGTCCCACAATTCCCCAGTATTCTGCATCATCTCCATAACCAAGTTCGTTTGCATACCATTTCATGACCGCCTCGACCGTATACGCATGCTGAATGTGAAATGGATCTTTGTTGTATTTTTTTAATAATGCCAGTGCAGCATCTCTTGAAATGTGCTCCATAATAATCTCTCCTCTTACTGTGATGTCTGTTTTCCTTATACTATATTGGTTTTGGAACAAATTTTCAATAGACCTGAGATACCTTATTCTGCAATCGTTTTCACGGTTCCTTTTTGCTGAACTGCAACAGATCCAGCAGGACTTCATATACTGCTTCATTCCCTTTTACAATGATCGCAAATTCGTCTCTTGCCTCATTCAGGCGGTGAAAAAGCATGCGTACCTCTGTCGGTTTCTGCTGCTTCTGCCTCTGTTCACGCAGATAGCCTTTCTCATCGTAATAGTAACGTTCATCTATTATAAAAACGAGTTGATCCTGATAGCCTTTCAGAAGAATGCCTGCTTCTTCGTCATCATTTGCATACACCACCTGAATGTGAGGATAATAGCGCACCGTTCTCTTTTCAGGTAAATGCATCATATTTTGAATGAAAGATGAAAGTTCCGCATTTGTACGGATACGGTTCGTAAGATGAAAGCTCTGAATATCCGGCAGATGTTCGATCTCACGGATCATAGTCCTGTCCATTTCTTCATCTGAAATCATATCTTCATCGTCACTGGAAAAGATTACCGGATGCTTCTCGCTCAGCTCCAGTATCCTATGTAGTTCCTCCACCGAAAGTAAATGCGCCTCATCTACCAAAATTGCACTGTATTCCTTCAGATCCGGACATTCTTCAAGCTGACTGTCCGATAAAAATGTGATCCGCAACAATCTGTCGTGCAAAATTTTCCATTCTTTTCCGGTTTCACCACAGTGGATCATGCATACCTTCTGATGTACCGAAAGCTTCATTGCTATGTCATAAAGCAGCAGCGTTTTCCCTGTTCCCGGCAGACCGCTGAACCAGAAGTAACCAGACTTGACTTTTCGTATTTTATCCAATATTCTCCGCTCAATATCCTTCTGCTGCGAAGTCAGAAAATATTCTTTATTCAGAAATCTTTCCGGCTCAGTCAATGGTGAAAACAAATACATTTCTGTCTGAAAAAGATCTTCGATATCTCCCTCATAATCTTTACTCTGTCTCTGTAAAGCAAGACACAGCTGTTCCCAGTCTGCCTCAACAATATGATCATGATTATTCAGACGTACCAGACGTTCCTGGCTGCTGATATATGTATAAGACTGAATGAATTTTCCCTGCACAGACAGATAATATCGATTCTGTAAAAGCTGTTTGCGTACTGCCTCGTCTGAGACTTTTCCGCTCTTTAATTCAATATTTACAATCTGATCGTCTTTTATCTGCAGAAGATCAAATTCCTTGCCAAGTCTCGGAACCTGAAACGAATAGAAAAAACGCAACGCATGTACATCCTGCATATGCACTTCCAGCTCTCGTACCAGTGCTTTCATACTCTCCAGTTCCCATTCCCGCATTTTCAGGAAATATGTTCTTCCCGACAACTGCCGTTCCAGTTTCTGTACATACTCAATATTCTGCTTTCTTGTGATCGTATAAATTGAAATGGATTTCATGGCCTTTCACCTGCTCCGATATCTCATTTTCTCTCTTATTCTATGCTTACTCTTTGATCTCTGCCCATGCTTCTTTCAGCCGATCCAGTGAATAGCCCGCATTGGCAGGGCTTGTAGACGGCAGTTTATGTGCTTTGATTCCGTTTACCGGATAGATGTATTTGCAGTACAGCTCATAAGCCTTGCCACCATTTGTATAGATAGTCTGTATGTCTGCGGTTTTAAAAATTTCCGACAGATCATTCGGTACAACATCGCGGATGCTTGCATCAGACGAACCTTCGATTTCACAGCTTTTGATCACATCCCAAACTGCAATGTGATTTACAAGCAGCATTGCTTTCTTTTCTTCTATCGTCTGTGGGACTTCACATCCCAGGATTCCGGCAAGTACCTTCCAGAAACGGTTCTGTTTATGTCCATAGAAAAACTGCTGTTCCCTGGACTTTACCGATGGAAAACTCCCCAGGACCAGGATACGGGAGTTTACATCATAGACCGGTGGAATTGTATGTTTTATCATGGGATTCCTCCTGTTTTCTTCAACTAAACTATGTCACCAATATGATAACATTTTATTTTATAAAATTCCTGAAAATTTAGTAATTAAACGATTTTCCCATGCACCGGGAAAGCAATTACAGCCAGCTTTCCAGAACATTATTCAGCTTATTCATATCCAACGGTTTCGCAAGATGTCCATTCATGC
>CAKROE010000168.1 GCA_934371915.1 uncultured Blautia sp.
CGCGGCGCACAGCCAAACAATTCGGCGGAGGCCTCCGCCCGCGGAGGCTCCGCCGACTCAAAGTGTGGAGGTGCGCCGCTGTGTTCAAACTCATCGTCGCTGGTTCTCGCTCTTTTGCCGATTTCGACCGTTTATCTGCCGATCTGGATTATCTGCTGTCGAAAAAGTCGCCCGATGAGGTCGAAATCGTGTCCGGCGGTGCCGCTGGTGCCGATGCGCTCGCCGAACGCTATGCCCGCGCCCGCGGGCTGGCGTTCCGCGCCTTCCCCGCCGACTGGCGTCGGTGGGGGAAGTTCGCCGGTCCTATCCGTAACCGCCAAATGGCGGATTACGGGTCGGCTGCTGTCGTCTATTGGGATGGTCGGTCGCGCGGCTCCGCCGACATGATTTCGTCGGCTTCCGCCGCAGGTCTGCGCGTCGTCGTCCGGCGTTTCTGACCTCCAGCTTTTACCATCTGCCGCGCTCTGTGCGGTACGGGTCTGCTGTGCCGTTGCTGGCGACATGGTACAGATACCGCCGCCAACAGTCCGCGCAAACGTCATCAAGTTCGCCCTGACAGCCCATCCAACAAAGATAATAGCTGCCGTCCGGCGGGCATTCGTCCGCCAGAATCATCAAGGCTAGCCTGTACATGCTGGGAATGGGCGCAGTTCTGCGCCGCTGACCTGCGCCCATGCCATCCCTCCCACCCTTCAATCGAGCTATCAGCCGATACCAGTATACGCCATGAACAACTGAAAGGCAAGTACGATTTGACTTTCTTTGCCTTTTATCAGAGTTCCTTGCGCTCCCGTCCGCCAACAAGCCAATCCAGCGCAACCGCAGGTTCTACCCGCGCCGCGTCTGCGACGGCGGCGAGCTGTGCCGCGTCCGGCAGCGCGTCCCGTGCTGGGTTTTCCCATGCCTGCCATGTTGAGCGGGCTACACCCGCGATGCGTGCCGCCTGCGATTGGCTCAGATTGCAGAGCTTCCGCATGTGCTTCAGCCGTCCCTTGATGGTCTGCCGATACTCAGCCGCCGAACAGCGGCTAAAAAGCGGTCTTTCTGTGTACAGTGTAATACACCCCCTTAAAAATACCCCCCTCAATTTGCCGTCAACACACGTACCCCTAGGTTTTCGCCCTTTTTGCCACCTCGTTGGGTGCTTTCGGGTACTCTAACCATCATACCACGTTTTTCCTAACTTGTCCGTAAGTTGCAGATGCGCAGCGTTTTTCCGTTCCATCCTGTACGGGTGAAACCACCCACCACAACGCCGCTGCCGCGCCTATCTGGTCAAAATGACCAGATAGAGCAGTAGCTACTGCTCTTTAAGTAAGTGATATACGTATTGTACTAGGCGGTCAATTTGAACACATTATAATCCGGTCAATTTGACCGGATAGGGGTGTTCAATTTGACCGGATAGAGGACGAACGCAACGCTTTCATGATACCATCATGGAGAAAGTATCTGTTTGCCCCCTTATACGTCGCTTTTCGCCACCAAACGAGGTTATCCTTGTGAAGGATAGATAGCGAACGGCGAACTGTGCTTTCGCTCACGCCGAGCAAAGCCGCCAATTCAGCATGCGTGTAAACGCAGTAGACCCGTTCTTCTACCGTGTCGTACCATGCTTGACCGGAAGCGTCGCCGATGAGATTATAATTGCTAAGCCGGATACGGTCATAGAGAAGTCCCAGCAAAGCCCGCGTCGTCAAATCAAAACCGGAAAAAATTCCGCGAGGTAAAGGGATAAGCTGATAAAGCTGTGCCATGATACAATAAGCCATCTTTTGCAAAGGAGAAAAGGAAAATGAGTTATCAAGAGTGGTTTACCCTGTATCTGTCCACCTACAAGCGGGATATCAAACCCAGAACGAGGGAAGAATACCAAAGGCAGCATAGAATCTACATTGCGCCCATCATCGGCGCGAAGCCGCTAGAGGCTGTTTCGCCGGAGGACTGCCAAGAAATCATCAATGCCGCAGCGGTCAAGGGCGAAAGAATTGCTCAAGCCGTCTTTGCGCTGCTTCGAGCTGCTTTCCGGCGTGCCGTCCGGTCACGCCGGCTTCTCTGGTCACCGATGGACGCAGTCGATCGACCCCGTCACAAGTCCCAGCAGGGGAACGCCCTGACGGAATCCGACTACATGGCAGCCGTTCCGGAGATATCCGAGGATCTGGGTTTAAGCCTGGCATTGTTCGCAGGTCTGCGCCGTGCGGAAATCACAGGCTTAAAGTGGGGCGACGTCGATTTACCGAACGACGTGCTGCACATCCAGAGAATCCGGCACCGCGTCGGCGGACAGCTCGTCGAAGCCGCGCCGAAGTCGTCCGCAGGTGTCCGCGATATCCCGATATCGCCGGAGCTTGCGCCGATTCTCAAAAGCAGCTATTGTCTTGCGCCGTCCATGTACTGCATCGACGCCGCGCCGGAGATACTCGACCGCCGCTGGAAGCGGATTCAAGAAGCTCTGAATCTTTCTCAGGGTTATCGCCTTCATGACCTGCGCCATACCTACGTCACCAGAGCGATTCTTGCCGGAATCAATCCGAGAGTGGTTCAGTATCTGGCAGGTCACAGCAGCCTTGAATTAACCTTGCAGGTTTACAGCCACGTCACCATAGAAGCTGCAAAAGCAGAAATGCGCCGCGTTGCGTTGCTTCATTGATGCGCGAAAAAAGGTCACCTGACTCTTAATCAGGGTGCCCAGGGTTCGAGCCCCTGAAGGTGCACCAAGCAGACCAATCCGGTTTCGGGTTGGTCTTTTTGTTTTTGCGTGAAATTTACAAGGAATGTCTGTGTGCAAAGTGTTGGCGGAAGTGAGAGTGGATTCA
>CAKROE010000169.1 GCA_934371915.1 uncultured Blautia sp.
GGATTTAAAAGTTGTGTAAATGAGATACTCTGGATCTATCAGAAATGCTCCAATAACATCAAAGATTTAAAACCGCATATCTGGGATGAATGGGCAGATGAGACCGGATCGATTGGAAAAGCATATGGGTATCAGGCAGGTATCTTAGTTCCATATCCACAAGGCGCTATGAATCAGATTCAGAAGGTTATTTACGATTTAAAACACACCCCATTTAATCGTCGTATTTTAACCGATCTGTATGCAATTCAAGATCTCCCGGAAATGAGTCTCTATCCTTGTTGCTATGGTTGTACCTATAACGTTACCGATGAAGGGTACGACAAACTCGTTTTAAATATGGTTTTAAACCAAAGAAGCAACGACATGATGGCAGCAAACAATTGGAACGTCGCACAATATGCTGCGCTGTTAACAATGGTTGCACAGGTTTGTGATATGATACCAGGGGTTCTTCTGCATGTAATTGCAGATCAGCATATTTATGATCGTCACATTCCGATGGTAGAAGAATTGTGTACCAGAGAAGGATTTCCAGCACCAAAGGTTACTTTAAATCCAGATATCAAAAACTTTGAAGATTTTACAGAAGATGATTTCACTGTGGAAAATTATCAGACTCATCCACAAATCAAAGATATTCCAATTGCGGTATAAAAAAGATGGAAGATAGCGTAAACTATCTTCCATCTCTCATTTATTTGTTGTGTTTACCCATGGCATATTCGGATGCCAGATTACGGATTTCACGAAGAGGTTTTTTCTTGTTGTTTAAGAAGCTCTCTTCAAATACATTCCATGTATACTCCGCAACAGATTCTACAAATGCTGCATACATAGGATCGTTGTTATCCGTTGTCAGACCATACTCTTCTAATGCATGGTAGGTATAGGATTCTGTCATCAGATCTTCAGAACGATCTGCATTTCCGATCATAATACCCTGTAAAAGAGTTGGCTGGAACACGCTTGCATCATTCTTACGACGCAACTGCAGTGCCCGTTCAATTGCAGACTCAGAGGTTACGTTCAGATCATTTGCAAGTTCTTTTTCCAATTCTTTATTTTTTTCTTTTTCTTCTCTTGCACGAGTAATTTCAGATTCCGCAGTAGACTTTACGGTATCACGAATTAAATTCGTAATATCATCAATTCCCATATCTTTGGAAATAATATCCATGCGGGTCTGCATTTCCGGATCCATTTTAAAAACCAATTCTTCTGGTTTATAATTTTTTGGATCCAGTCGTTTGTCCATATACTGCTTATCCACTTCTTTACAAACAGCTTCTACAACTTTTCTGCAGCGATCTCCACAAGTTCCCTTCTTGATGGTTTCTTTAAAATACATCAAAAGATCTTCCGGAAGATGATCCGTACCTTTGGTACACAGATCGGATCCACATGCATTCTTATATTCATCGCTTAATGGAACTGCGTTCTGATAACAGTTTCCAATGACATACTTTAAGCATGCATTTTTCCCTTTGTCACATTCTGCATCCAATAAGTTTCGTTTATAAACATCAGAGTTGTAAAACGCAGCCATTTGATCATCTTTCTGTTTTTCCTGGTCGACTGAATTGATGAAATCCATCACTTTATCAGTACCAGAAATCTCTACTGGTTTTGTAAACATACGTTTCACCCTTTCTTTCAGGTTTTCACTTTACCTAAATGTTTTTAGAGGAGTTATCAGTAACTTTCAACTTCATATTCGTTGATGATAATATTTTCGGTATCGACCGTTAACATTTCCGGCACATACATCATACGTTCTCGTTTTTCCAAATCATTCACATCTTCATGAATAACTTTAACGGACTGGTATTTGGTCGGATAGTTGTTGATATTCAAAAATCGAATGTGATCCACGCACGCAAAGTTTGTTTCTACTTTTCGCATTAAATTCGAAACATGCACGTAGTTCACGCCTTTGTCGTTTAATCGTTCAATCTGGTCTTTGATATATTGCTTAATCTTAGGAACCATACCATCTCGATCGGTACCCGGTACAAACCACATATCAAAGCGAATCTTTAGATTTACCGTATTTAAGATCTCATCGTTATCTCCAATACCATAGTTCTTAGATTTCCCGTAAGTATTGTACCATTTTACATCAATTGCAGTAACATTACGGAGTCGATTATTGATGATATTTACAATCCATCGATAATAATAACTAAAGCAGTTTAAGAAGATTTTAAACTGATCTTTGTTAAATGGAAGATCCCATTTGATAAGCGGAATGGACCGCATATAGGTATCCATGATGTCATATATGAAATTTCCGTCCTTGTCTTTTGCGGTATAATCCATAAACTGTAAATCCGATCGTACGTAATCAAGAGGATACATAAACGTTGCTTTAGTTGCTCCAGTACTGTATTCATTGGTCCAAACATATCCACTATAAGACTTATTGTAAGTAACGAACATATTATTCGTTTGCTCTTCGGTTGCTTCTACCAGTCCTTCCCTTGTTTCATCGTATACTCGACGATATAAGGTTACAAATCGGATACTGACATTGTCACATGGAACGAGAATATCATCGTTTCCGGTCATATTCCAGATGGTTCTCCATTCTTTTAACGTTCCATCTTTACGTCCGGCTGTTACAACATCAACCGGTACATTTGCATCAATTACTTTGTTATTTTTATCATACTTCTTATAAATCGTATGATCCAGGGTTTCCATGTAATACTCACCCGTTTCTGCATTTCTCCACTTCACTTCATCCAACAAACGAAGACGTCCATCAGAAGTCATATGG
>CAKROE010000170.1 GCA_934371915.1 uncultured Blautia sp.
CCATTGAACAGTGACAAATGGATATAAAAAGCAGAAAAACATATTTAACAGAAGCAGCCTGCTTGGTTTTATCTGAAAAGATGATTCCCAGGCAGGTTTTATTTTTTGTCATTTTTTCATACTGTTTTTCCAGCTCATCAAGTCATCCGCTAAACTAAAGACTTTCAAGCTACAGGCGAACATATGTTGCTGCAAAACTGTGGAGGTATAACAGATATCGAAAACGTAAGACCAGAAAATCGAGGGAGCATTCCTTGTGAAATAGCTACTTTTTCTGTCACTGACAGTATGTTATAATAAAGTGATTTTGAAATGGTTAAAAGAGAAGGACTGGTACAATAATGAAAGAAAAATTTTGGAGATGGATAAAGCGATACAGGCTGGCGGGCGTACTTTTTCTCATTGGCGCGCTCACGGTTGCAGTGTACGGAAGCTTTGCCGCATATACCAATTTCAATAGTGTGAAGCGTGTTGTCTCTACTAAAAGGCAGACCGATGATAACACTATGTTCAGTTCTAATTATTTATCGCTTATGTATCCAAATGACACCTGTCCGGTTAAGAGGATTTCCCTTGTGGAAAATGATGATAATTATACATTTACAGTGTTAGTGTGTAATTATGTATGGGGTGATGAATCTCTTTATAATCCCAAGTGTATTGACTACACGCTTACAGCTCAGCTTCTTTCTACGGATGGCGGCAGCCTTCCACAGGGGTGTACTGGCGAAAACGGAATAAAGCTGAATGAACTCGGGAACAGTACCGTGCCTCATATTTTTGAGGAAAATGGAACTTGCACTATTTCGGGTCAGACCTTGGAATCAGGTAATGCAGATCAAAAGAGTTATCAATTTATAATGCCGAAAGCCTTGAAGGATAATGTGAAGATCCAGATCAAGGCAGAACCTGCAAAGGATTCGATGGCGGCCGTAAATTCGCAGATTTTGGGTGCTGTGCTTTCTTTTGCGGACTATCAGATAAATAAAAACTGGACAGGACATTTTATTGATTCCCAAGAGAAAACGCCTGATCAGTACGATGCTATCAATTATGAGATATCTGGAAACGGAGCGGGAACTGTAACTGTTACATGGTCTGATAAACTTTTGTTAAGCCAGTGGGCTATGAAATCCAAGCCGATTTATGATGATAAAACCTCTACATATTCTTACAATTTCACAGTGGATGATTTAACAACGGTAAAGCAATTTCAGTTTTACAGAAATCCGGAGAAATTATTAGATGGGAAAAACTGGTCAGAGATTGAAAACCTGGTTACAATTAGTTTTTCGGAACAAACACAAGAACAGCAGAAAACAAGTACTGATTTTACCGGGACAGAATAGGATTGATGAGAATGAAAAAATCTGAAAATAAAAGTTGGACAAAGCGTATAACGGCAGTAGTGCTGGCGGCTTGTATGGGATTGACCACACCAGCCTCCCTGCTTGCTGATGATATGGCCGAGGAAGGTGAAGTTCAGGCTGCGGCAGAGGATGAGTTTACAAGCGGAGATATTGAGACAGAATTCTCTGATATCTCTGAGCAATCTAAAGCAGACGGGGAAAATGAAAATCAGACGACTGATGATGGATTTATATCTGATGAAGGTAAGTCAGATGCTTCCAATACCGATAACCAGACAGACGACACAGCGAAGGAGGATCAGAAGATTCAGTTATCCTTGCAGCTGTTGTCTGATGAGAGCGAAACCACCTATGACCAGAGCTCGCCTTTAAGTCTTGCGCAGGCAAACAACTTATCAGAGAAAATAACCGTTAAAGATGGCAATAAGATCATTGAAGTAACTGACGGAGACGGCTTAATTCTTTTGTCGAATGTAAAACCGGAAGAATATCAAGACTATACTATAAAGTTAATCACCACAGTCGGCTGGGATCTTACAAGCCCAGTAACGGTGGGCGGAACCAATGAAAACGGTGGAACAGGTGCCGGGACTACAACCAGCTATGATTTCCTGGGCTTAGGAAGTGAGACATATCCTTATCAGGGAACCTTTCAGTTAGATGAAAATACAGCCGCCAAACAATATTCCATATCCACATCAAGAGCATTATTTAACGCCCTTTCAACAAAGGCAACATTAAGTGGTACAATCCCGTTTGGCTTTTCTGAGAATGCAATTGGTACAGAAAAACCACTTCTGGCTGAAACAATAATAGCAGGAGATGATAAAACGCTGAAGGCTGACATTGCACTTAGAAATTTAAATGGGGATAAAATATCAGAGCCTACAATTGGAGGGTTGATTGGAACCCTTGGTGCTAACGCCAGCGCAAAGATAACCTTTACAAATCAGTTTCCTAATGAACTTATGGTAACTGCAGAGAACCATACAGGCTTATTCTGCAATACAATGGAAACAGGCTCCTCTTTGACTGCTGTTCTTAAGCAAGAAACCGGGTCTGTTAAAGTTGCAGCAGCTGCCAGCGAGGCGGATGCCAGTGGTTTTGTTGGTTACATGAAAGCAAATTCCAGCTTAACTGTTGCCGGATGCTCTGTGAATCAGGTTTCCTCTACTTCAGGAAATGCCGGTGGCCTTGTTGGAAGCTCCACAGATGGAACTCTTTGTGTTGCTTCTACAGAAGGAACAGTTATACCTTTTACCTTTGCTGATAAGTTGACGCTTAAAGCGGCAAGTGACAAAGCAACAGGTGGACTGATCGGAGCATATTCTGTTGGGAACACGCAAGGGAACTCAATCAGCTATGACCTTTCCCATTATACATTTAAGAAA
>CAKROE010000171.1 GCA_934371915.1 uncultured Blautia sp.
CTGTGATATGGCTGCATGCATGAATACGGACACCTGCATCTTTGATACTCTTAAGTGCTTTTACATAAATCCTTGTCGGAGCAAGCAGTGCCTCGCCAAGAGTTGTTCCCAGTTCATCATAGTATGTATCCAGAGATTCTTTTGTCATCTCAAAAACTTTACGGACAAGTGAAAATCCATTGCTGTGAACGCCGGTAGATGCCATACCGATCAGAACATCTCCTGCCTTCAGTTCTTCGCCGGTAAGAAGATTTTTCTTGTCAATAACACCTACAGCAAAACCTGCCAGATCGTATTCATCTTCCGGCATAAGTCCCGGATGTTCTGCTGTCTCACCACCGATCAGCGCTGCTCCGGACTGTACACATCCCTCGGCAACACCGCTTACGATCTCAGCGATCTTTTCCGGGTAGTTCTTACCACATGCAATATAGTCTAAGAAAAATAACGGTTCAGCGCCTGCACATGCAATATCATTCACGCACATAGCTACCGCATCAATACCGATAGTGTCATGTTTGTCCATGATCATGGCAAGTTTTACTTTCGTACCGCATCCGTCTGTTCCAGATACCAGTGTCGGTTCTTCCATGTCTTTAAATGCATTCATGGAAAATGCACCGGAGAATCCGCCGATTCCTCCCAGAACTTCCGGTCTCATGGTCTTTGCAATATGTTTCTTCATTAACTCTACTGATCTGTAGCCCGCTTCAATATCCACACCTGCTTTTTTGTAATCCATAGTTTTCTGGTCCTCCACCTTTTAATTAATAAGCCTGATATCCGACTTCCTGTAATCTGGCATCTTTTGCCTCAACCTGTTCTTTCAGTTCCTGACTGTATGCTTTCAGTCTGTCAAGAAGTTCCGGATCTGATGTTGCAAGGATCTTCGCTGCAAGGATTCCTGCATTTGCACCGCCGTTGATTGCTACAGTCGCTACCGGAATACCGGATGGCATCTGTACGATTGAATACAGTGAATCTCTTCCTCCAAGAGAAGTGGTATGCATCGGAATACCGATGACCGGCATCGGAAAGATTGCAGCACACATTCCCGGAAGATGTGCTGCCATCCCCGCTCCTGCAATAATTACTTTGAATCCCTTTTCTTCTGCTGTTTTTGCATATTCAAAGAACACATCCGGTTCTCTGTGTGCAGAAATGATTTTCATTTCGTATTCAACGCCCAGCTTGTCAAGAATTGCCGCTGCCTTACTCATAACCGGCATATCTGAGTCGCTTCCCATTACAATCCCTACTTTTTTCATTGGTTTGGTGGCCTCCTCGTTTTTTCTTACATCTCAGGTTGATTCTACTAAGATTCTAAAATTGTGTCAATAAAATTACAGAAAAGAAATATTTTGGCGGGCAAACTCTTTTTGTATAAGAAGTCCGCCCGCCAGAAAAAATCCGTCTTTACCGGTCAAAAGGAATATTCAGTTCTTCGGTTCCGGCAAGGACAAAACGACCGTTTTCAATAATAGAAACACCTTCTCCATCTTCGTCAATCACACGGATACTTCCCAGTTCTTCATAAGGAATCGTAATGTCTGTATGGCATCCATAATATGCCAGACTGATGTCTTCTTTTCGCAGAATGGAGATTTCATTGTCCCTGGCAATAATCTCTCTTCCGTCCGGATTGAACACCGGGGTGTCCTCCGCCCAGCTGTAGCAGGTATCGCCCACGGCAAAATGCGGCCCCATCTTTTCTGCGATCAGGATCGGAAGTTTGTCGGCGATGCCGTATTTTTCTGCCGCAACATAAGCAGTCGTATTTGTACCGATTGCAAATTCTCCCATCGGAATCTTCGGATGATGATGAAGAATATTGTCCTCAATATAGGCACGGTTTTCTTCTTCCGTTTCAAAATTCGCGCAGGAATAGTCGATCACCTGTCCACAGTCAAACACGAGTTTCAGATCTTTAAACTGCAGTCCGTTCAGATATACCTTTTTTACATGAAGGATTCCGCCGGTTCCTGCAAGAACAGGGGACGTAAACACTTCTCCTACCGGAATATTCACATCTGCCACACAGTTTTCAAAGTTTGTCTGTTTTTTGATATCATCAAGTTCATGCAGATGAATGATCAGATCCGTCTCATTATCATCTTTACCTTTAACTTCTACCCACTGGCAGGTATCCAGCGTCTCTATGATTGTCTGCTGAATACGCTCATAAAGCTTATAATCCAGTGTATTGATCTTTACAATCTCTGCAAAAATCTCCGGGAAATTGTCTCCGATCTCCGGTACCGGATAGGCAATGATCGTAAAACTTCTCTCATCACCTTTGATATAACGGTTTACAATCTGACCGGATTCATTATCAAGCTCAACCTGCTGTTTCTGCTGTGACTCCGTCAAAGTCCATGCTTCCGGTGTTGTTACAGGGGAAAACGGTTCTTCACCGAATGTTTCAATGCATGCCGGTCCGCCATGGACAGCCGCCTGATTCTTATACGTCTCATAGGCATTCTGCATGGAGCGCAGTTTTCGCTGTACAAAATCACCGTCCATAAACAGAGCCTGATCCTGTCGGTGATCATAGTCAAACTGTGGATTCGGATTTCCGCCGGTAAAGCCAATGCGCGCAGTACCTCTCTTATTGACTGCATGTGTCGCATGACGGTAGATCACCGGTTCCAGTCCCATCTCACGGAATTGAAGGATTGCTGCACGGACCATTCTCTCAAAACCAAGATTGTATCGGATATTGACTGTCTTTTTCTTTGTAATGTCTTTTCTTCCATTGAT
>CAKROE010000172.1 GCA_934371915.1 uncultured Blautia sp.
GGAGAGGGCAGTAGAAATTGCATATTATATCATCGAACATAAAGTCACTAATAGGAAGTATAAGGTGTATAATTTTGTCGAAAATTACTGAAATGAAAATTACAACATAAAATATGAGATTTATCTCACAAAACTATTGCTAAAACAAAAAAACGGAATATAATAAGGATATAGGCAAGAAGTTTGGACAAATGGAGGTAAAGAAGATGTTATGCCAATTTACAGTGAAAAATTTTAAGAGTATACGGGATGAGGTAACATTTGACATGCAGGCTGCCGCCATTTCTGAGCATGAAGACAGAATTATAAAAGATAAAGATGAGGAATTATATTTACCGGTATCTGCTGTATACGGACCAAATGGTGGAGGCAAATCTAACGTTCTTGAAGCGTTACACAGTTTGGTTACGAAAGTATTGAGACCATTATATGCTACAAGTAATAACGAAGAGATTGCAATAAAGATGAAAAAGCTTGTGATAGAGCCGTTTGCTTTTGAGGAAGAAACAAGAAATGAGACAACAGAATTTGAACTGTTTTTCAGAACGGAAATGGCAGAGTATCGCTATGAATTGATTGTAAAAAAAGAAATAATCGAATACGAAAGGCTGGACCGTATAAAATTAGAAACAGGGCGAAAATCAGCACTTTTTGAACGAGATGAAGATGAAATTACTTTGAAAGGTGCATTTGCAAGATTGAAAACCAGTGATGAATTATCCGATACATTGCCGTTGTTATCGTATCTTGGAATTACTTACAGCAAAAACGAAGTGGTTCAGGATGTGCTTGACTGGTTTGATGAAGAGATTGATTTCCTGAATTATGGAAATCCTATGCAGGAAATACGAATGGCTATTTCTAAGTCAGAGGATGTAAAAAGACTGATGCTTCAGATGATTCAGGAGATGGATTTGGATATCGTAGATTTTCGTGTAGAAGAAAAGGAGAATGACCGGATCGAAGTGTTTACAAAACATGTAGTAGATGAATATAAAGCAGAATTGAATTTATTTGATGAATCCAGTGGAACCAAGAAATTATTTGGTCTGCTCCCTTTTATTGCAAAAAGTTTATTAAAAGGAACAACGCTTGTAATTGATGAATTGGATGCAAAGATACATCCGGTATTACTTAAATACCTTATTATGACGTTTAGTAACATGGAAAAGAATAAAAAGGGTGCACAGCTGATTTTTACATCACATGATCTGTCTACTATGAACAGCGAAGTTTTCAGAAGAGATGAAATCTGGTTTGTGGCTAAAGGAAACCGTCAGAACTCAAAATTATATTCTCTTGTAGAATTTAAAAATAAGAAAGGTGAATCTGTACGCAAGGATGCCAAGTTCGATAAACAATATCTGGAAGGGAAATATGGTGCAGATCCATATCTCAGAAAGATTATAGATTGGGGGACGGTGAATGGCTAGAATGCCATTGGGGACGGGGAATGTGGCTTTTTTGCAGGTGAGCCCCTACGTTCAAAAGGAAAATGCAGACATACATCAAAATACCCCTGCATAGATTGTAAAAAACAATTTATGCAGGGGTTATTTTATGAAAGATTACATTGAGGAGAGGGCAGTAGAAATCGCATATTATATCATCGAACATAAAGCCACTGTGCGTCAGACTGCGAAGGAATTTGGAGTTAGTAAGAGTACGATACATAAAGACTGCACCGACCGCCTGGAGCAGATCAACCCGACTCTGGCTCAGAGCGTCCGCAAAGTTCTTGACGTGAACAAGCAGGAACGCCACATCCGTGGTGGACTTGCCACCCGGGAAAAATATCTGCACCAGCACCGGCATGCAGGATAACGATCAGAGAGATAAACAGGCACTTTTCGTTTCCAGGAAAGTGCCTGTAGAAGACGGTATAGCACTGATAAAAATAAGTGTTGATTTGCAAATAATTGCAAAAAATTAATTGAAATGCTAAGATAAAAATGTATATGAATAGAAGGGAGACAGCAGACTGTGACGACAGTTGAAGGGAAGAGACAGGAAAAAAGAAAAAGAATCATGTCATATTTTATCAATGCAGCAATTGAATTAATGGAAAAAGAAGGGATAGAGAATCTGACGATCAGAAAAGTCGCAGAGCGGGCGAAGTACAACAGCGCAACGCTATATCATTATTTTTCCAATCTGGACGAACTGGAATTATTCGCCAGTGTGAAATGTCTGGATGAATATATGCAAGAGACACCAATGTATAAGGCAGGAGAAAAGAATTTCCGGGAATGGTATCTGGAACAGTGGCGTTGCTTTTGCAGACACTCATTTGCCAGACCACGGATTTATGATTTCTTATTTTTCAGTCCGGAAGGATCACAAAATCTGAATGAAGTATTTCGAAGATATTATGAGATTTATCCGCATGAAAAAGCAGAAAAGACGGAAGACTATGAGGGATTCCTGAAAGGAGGAGATTTCTTCAGGCGCAACGAAGCATTGCTTAGAGATGTAATCAGAGAAAGAGCTTATGAGATATCCGAACAGGAGATCAAGGGACTGAATGAGATGAGTGTTCTGATTTATCGGGGAATGCTTGCGATCATGCAAAGTGACAACGATAAGCCGACGGTAGAAGAAGCGGTAAGGAAGACGGTCGGATATCTTGGAAAAGCACTGGATGCATATCAGTTAAAGTAGAACATGCTGTAATATGATCATGCTGGTGTAATCTGGAAGGAGGTATTTCCTTATGAGGATAGTTGTCGTAGAAGACAATGAATTGTATAGAGA
>CAKROE010000173.1 GCA_934371915.1 uncultured Blautia sp.
TCTCTATGTATGGGAAAAGCAGGAGGGTATCCTTCATGGGAATGAAGCTGCGGAGGTTTTGTATCGCATCTGTGCCGATTCCCATATGCACGGAAGTGATATCAAAGAGGGTAAGATCGAACTGATTGCAGACTGTGACGGACTTCTCAAAATCCGTCGGGATGCACTTGTAGCAGTCAACAGTCTCGGAGAAATGATGATTGCTTCAAGACATGGTGACTTCCCGGTAAAAAAAGGTGACAAAATCGCCGGTACGAGAATCATTCCACTTGTCATCGAAAAAGAAAAAATGGACCGCGCAGTGAAAGTGGCGGGTAATGAGCCTGTTTTTTCCCTGCTTCCGTTCCGTACAAAAAAAGCCGGTATCGTTACAACCGGAAGCGAAGTACAAAAAGAGCTGATCAAAGACACCTTTACTCCGGTACTGAAAGAGAAGCTTTTCGAATACAACGTTCAGGTGATCGGGCAGACTCTGCCGGGTGATGACCGTCAGACGATCACAGCCGATATCCTGCATTTTATCGAAGAGGGAGCGGATCTGATCCTGTGCAGTGGTGGTATGAGTGTCGATCCTGATGACCGCACTCCGGGTGCCATCAAAGATACCGGAGCCGATATCGTCACCTACGGCGCACCGGTACTTCCGGGAGCCATGCTGCTTCTGGCATATTATCACAAAGATGGCAGAACCATTCCGATCATCGGACTTCCGGGCTGTGTGATGTATGCCCGCAGAACCGTTTTTGATCTGATCCTTCCACGCATCATGGCAGATGATCCGGTCTGTGCAGAAGAAATCTATGCCTATGGAGAAGGCGGGCTTTGCCTGAACTGTGATGTCTGTACTTTTCCTGCCTGCGGATTCGGTAAATAATATTTCTAACAGAGGATATACATGAAAACATTCAGAACAAGCACATATCACATACCCTGTGCCGGTCTTACCGGACATCGCAAAGTTACTTTTGCAGTCCTTGCCGATCTGCACGGGCTTGTATTTGGTCAAAATCACCAGACACTGTACAAAGCAATCATCGACGCAAACCCGGATGCTATTCTTGTCGCAGGCGACATGGTCGTTCACGGATCGACAGAAACTCTCGAAGCAGCAGCCGGACTTTTTCTGCGTCTGTGTGAGATTGCGCCTGTTTTTTATGTACTTGGCAATCATGAATACAAGATGTATCTGAATCCGAATACCAGAAATTATTATCTGAATTACGAAAAACTGCTGACCAGCGCCGGAATCTGCTTCTTGCACAACGAGCACATGGCGGTTGAACTTCAGGGAAGTGACTTTGTTTTTCACGGACTTGAACTTCCGATTGAATATTATCACAAACCCAATTCCCCTGCGCTCAGTCTTACCACTATGGAAGAGCTCATCGGTATGCCTTCGCAGCCGGGAGTCCACATACTGCTTGCACACAATCCCAAATACGGCAATACGTATTTTTCATGGGGAGCGGATCTGATCTTATCCGGTCATTATCACGGAGGAATTCTTCGCCTTAACGAAAACCACGGACTTACCTGCCCGCAGTATCTTTTTCTTCCGCCTTACTGCTGCGGAAAGTTTACCAGAGGCAGTCAGCATATGATCGTCAGCGCCGGGCTTGGAGAACACACGATTCCGGTCCGAATCCATAACCCGCGTGAGCTGATTCTTGTTGATCTTGTCCCTGACCGAAGACGCACTGGACATCCACACAAAAACAGAAAGGTGCACGGAAATGGCAATTCCCGTTAAAATCAACGTATTTGAAGGTCCGCTTGACCTTCTCCTTCACCTGATTGAAAAAAATAAAATTGATATATATGACATCCCGATCGTAGAGATCACCGATCAGTATATGGAGTATCTGCACTCCATGGAAAAAGAAGACCTCGGCACCATGAGTGAATTTATGGTCATGGCAGCAACCCTGCTTGACATCAAATGCAAAATGCTCCTTCCGAAAGAAATCAATGATGAAGGAGAAGAGGAAGATCCGCGAGAAGAACTTGTCCAGAAGCTTCTTGAGTACAAAATGTATAAGTACATGTCCTACGAACTGAAAGATTATATGGATAACGCAGCCGGTGTTTTTTTCCGCACACCCGATCTGCCGAATGAAGTACTGAAATACAGAGAACCGGTAAATCCTGCAGAACTCCTTGAAGGTCTGACTCTCCAAAAACTGAACAGCATTTATCTGTCTATTTTGAAGCGCCAGGAGGCCAAAATCGACCCGATTCGAAGCAAATTCGGTACAATTGAAAAAGAAGAAGTCAGTCTTTCAGACAAAATGCTTTCCATGAAAACTTATGCCGCGCAGCATCGTAAATTTAGTTTTCGCCAGCTCCTGACCAAACAGTCTTCCCGTGTGCAGGTGATCGTAACTTTCCTGTCTATTCTGGAACTTATGAAAATGGGATATATTCACATTTGTCAGGAAGAACTTTTTGATGATATCCAGGTAGATGTCGTGCAGGATCCGGATACCTGGACACATCTGACAGAATTTGCCGACGAATAAACAGAAATCGAGGATAAAGATATGGAAATAAAAAAATTGGAAGCCGCGATAGAAGCTATCCTGTTTACCATGGGAAATTCCGTTGAACTTACTCAGATTGCAGATGCAATTCAGCAGGACAAAGAGACAACACGGAAGATCCTCCAGAATATGATGGATCGCTATCATCAGGAAGACCGCGGTATTCAGATCATAGAACTTGAACAGTCCTATCA
>CAKROE010000174.1 GCA_934371915.1 uncultured Blautia sp.
CTCCATCTCTGACTCACAACTTTCTATCTAAATTACTTCTTACTTACTCTTATTTCTTATATCTTCGCTCAAAAATTCTCAGCTTTGCACTTTTTGACCGTGGATTTTCTTCCATCTCGACCTTACTTGGCAGGATTGGTTTTCTTGTAATGACTTTTCCCCTGGATTCCTTGCCGCATACACATACCGGAAAATCCGGCGGGCATGTACACGGGTTCTCATTTTTGCGGAAAATCGTCTTTACGATCCGATCCTCCAGTGAATGGAAAGTGATAATGCAGATTCTTCCACCATCATCAAGCAGATCGATCATGCCATCCAGTGATTCTCTAAGGACATCCAGTTCACGGTTCAGTTCGATCCGGATTGCCTGAAAAGTCCTCTTCGCAGGATGTCCTCCTGTCGCCTGAATCTTCATCGGGATAGACTGACGGATAATCTCTGTCAGTTCTCCGGTTGTCTGAATCGGTGCTTTTGCCCTCGCAGCCACAATATGCTTCGCAATATTTTTTGCAAATTTATCTTCTCCGTAATCACGAATGATCCGGTAAAGTTCTTTTTCATCGTAACCATTAACAATATCGGCAGCCGTACGGCTCTGTCTCTGGTCCATTCTCATATCGAGCGGTGCATCTACCCTGTAGGTAAAGCCACGTTCTTCATTATCCAGCTGATAAGATGAAACTCCCAGATCAAGAACGATTCCATCGACTTTCTGAATGCCCAGATTCTTAAGTTCATTTACCATGTAACAATAATTGCTGCGAATGATCGTCACCCTGTCCTCATAGGCAGCCAGTCTTTCACTCGCAGCAATTATCGCATCTTGGTCCTGATCTATGCCAATAAATCTCCCCTTGGCAGAAAGTCTCTGACACACTTCTCTTGCGTGTCCCGCTCCTCCCAGAGTTCCATCCACGTAGATGCCATCCGGTCTGATACTCAGACCTTCAATGGTTTCATCCAGTAATACAGATTTGTGTTTGAATTCCATATCCGTCTCCTGTGGGATTTCTTTCCGGCGTAATGCTCAGATGATGATACCCATATCCTGCATGCCTTCTGCGATGCTGTCCATATCATCATAATCGCAGTTCTCGCTCCACTTTTCTTTGCTCCAAACTTCAATGCGGTTCAGATTTCCGGTAAGTACAACGTCTTTTTCCAGACCAGCAAATTCCCGTAACGTCTGTGGTACAAGGATTCTCCCCTGCTTGTCCAGTTCACAGTTTGTCGCACCTGCTACAAAGAAACGTGTGAAGGTTCTGGCGTTTTTATTTGTAAGTGGTAAGGCTCTGAGTTTTTCTTCAAAGGCTTTCCATTCGTCCATCGGATAAATAGAAAGACAACCATCAAGTCCCTTGGTCAGTACGAACTCTTCTCCCAGGAGCTCCCTGAACTTGGAAGGGATGATCAGACGCCCCTTCGCGTCGATTGTATGATTGTATTCGCCCATGAACATTTTACTCACCTACTCTCTTAGATACGATTCTCCCCTTCGTATCTTCGGATGGAAACGGTGGAATCTGCCACATTCCCTCCATCTGCCACCACTATTCACCACTTTCTACCACTTATATTGCCATTCTACCCTATTTACCCCTAAATTACAAGTGGGAATCGTAGATTTTTTCCAAACAATTCAGTACTTTGAAAGTATTATTTTGGTTCTGTTATAAAAAAAAGCTCCCCACGTCATAAACATGGAGAACCTTTTGCTCATTTATTCAGTTTGATCATGATCCGGTCCAGTTTCCGGCTGAGCGGAAGCTGCTTCTGAAGATCCTTCCTGCTTTTGATCTTCCGGTTCAGTCTGCTCTGAAGATGCCGAAGTCTCCGGCCTGTCCAGAATTTCTTTAAATTCATCCTGAACATTTTCAAAGTTCTGAACATTCTCGAGTCTGCTTCCATCCGTGTTTTCGTCCGGCGCATATGCCTCCTCTCTCCTGCGGCTGCGAAGTGCATTTCGTTTTCTGGAGAGGATATGACGTACCGAAGCCGTCACTCCACAGACCAGAAAGAGCACTGCAGATACAAGAAGGGAAACGGATATTTTAGTTCCCGGAATATACAGGCTGTCCGTGCGGAGCCACTCGATTCCACATTTACCCAGTCCGTATCCGGCAAGATAACGAAGGAAGATTTCTCCCTGAAAACTTTTTCTCCTGCCAAGGATCAGAAGAACGATCAGCAGAAGAAGACACCAGATACTCTCATAGAGAAACAGCGGATGTACCTGTATAAAAGGTTCATCAAGTACCATCACCAGATTGTCCCGCATCTGTTTGGTCACTGCGCTGCTGTGAACCGATTCCAGTGGAATCTGCATTGCAAACAGACTGTCTGTGTACTCGCCAAAGGACTCTCTGTTAAATGCATTTCCCCATACACCTATTATCTGCCCTGTCAGCAATCCTATACTGACAGTATCTGCCATTTGCCCAAAAGAAACTTTACGTATCTTACAGTAAATAAATCCAGTCAGTGCGCCACCAAAGATCCCACCATATATTGCAAGTCCGCCCCCACGGATGTTAATGAGCTCTGTCCATGGTTTTCCGCTGAAAGACTCCCATGAAAATGCAAGATAATACAATCTCGCACCGATTATCCCACCGATCAGTGAGACAAGTACCATTCCCAGATAGAGATTCGGATTTTCTTTATGCTTTCTGACCTGAAGCATGATAACCGCAAGTCCGAGAAGCATTCCAACCGCAACCAGTATCCCAT
>CAKROE010000175.1 GCA_934371915.1 uncultured Blautia sp.
ATATGAAAGTCATAGGGAGGTTTGCACATGTATGATGCGTTTTCTCGCATGGAAAATCTGATGGGAACCAGAGCTGTGAACCGCCTTGGCAGTGCAAAAATTGCAGTTTTTGGAATTGGCGGTGCGGGTTCTTATGTGGTGGAAGCTCTGGCGCGCTGTGGAGTAGGCAGCCTTACGCTGGTAGACCATAAAGATATCGTACAGTCTGATATCAACAGGCAGCTATATGCAGGACAGTCTACCGTCGGGCGTAAGAAAGTCCAGACAGCCAAGGAACATATCAGGGATATTGATGAGAATATTCTAGTTCACACATATGAAACATATTATAATGAAGAAACTGCGGGGATGTTCGATCTGCAGTCTTTTGACTATATTGTGGATGCCATGGATGTAGCATCATCCAAAGTGCTCCTGATAGAGCGGGCGGGAAATTGTCACGTTCCGGTGATATCCTGCCTTGCAACAGATAATAAGATTAATCCTGCGCGGCTTGAGATAGCAGATATTTCCAGAGTCAGCAATGATCCTCTGGCAAAAACTATTCGTGCAGAACTTCGTAAAAAAAATATCCGTAAGGTCAAGGTGCTGTGCTCCAGAGAAAAGGCATACAGGGAACGGCGCATCGGAAAAAAGAAAGAAAGCCATGAGCACATGTTGCCGGGAAGTATTTCTTTTATTCCCGGTGCGGCGGGAATGCTGATTGCAGGTGAAGTGGTAAGGGATCTTCTTGCGGAGAAAATAAAAAAGAAAGATAGAGGACACAATCTGTGAATAAAGAAATAAAACAGAGATTTTGTCAACAGCTCGGAGACGAGAGGGTTCGCTTTGAAGAGCCGATGTGTGATCACACGACGTTTCGAATCGGCGGACCGGCAGAAGTGTTTGTGATGCCGGAATCGTATGAGCAGATCGCATGGGTGATCAGACAGTGCCGTCAGGAAGAGATTCCGTATTTTATACTCGGGAACGGAAGCAACCTGCTGGTCAGCGACCACGGCTATCGTGGGGTGATCATTCAGCTCGACCGCAATCTGGGCGAGATCACAGTAAATGGTATGGAAATACGGGCGGCAGCAGGTGCGCTCCTTTCTACGATTGCAGCAACAGCGAGAAAGTCTTCTCTGAGCGGTTTTGAGTTCGCAGGAGGTATTCCGGGAACGCTCGGCGGAGCTGTGACTATGAATGCCGGTGCCTATGGCGGTGAGATGAAGGATGTCCTTAAAGAAGTTACCGTGATGAATCAGAACGGTGAGATTCTTACGATACCGGCGGATAAGCTGGAACTCGGATATCGAACCAGTATCATAAAGACAGCCGGCTATATCGTACTGGAAGCAGTGATTTCACTGAAGAAAGGCAATATCGAAGAAATTACGGCGCTTGGCAGAAAGTTAAGTGCGCAGCGAATTGAGAAACAGCCGCTGGAGTATCCGAGTGCAGGAAGTACATTTAAGCGTCCGGAAGGTTACTTTGCCGGAAAACTGATCATGGACAGTGATCTTCGTGGTTATCGCGTCGGCGGGGCACAGGTGTCTGAGAAACACTGTGGATTTGTGATCAATGCCGGAGGTGCGACCGCGGAAGATGTGGTGGCACTTATGAAAAATGTGACAGATATCGTATACGAGAAATTTGGTGTAAAACTTGAACCGGAGGTGAAATTTCTCGGCAAATTTGACGGGAGATAAGATATGCGACTTGTAATAGTGACCGGACTTTCCGGAGCAGGTAAATCGACCGCATTGAAGGTACTGGAAGATGCCCGCTATTTTTGTGTAGACAATCTTCCGATTCCGCTCGTTGGGAAATTCGTTTCTCTGATGAGTGGCTCTCAGGAAGAAGATGTACAGAATGCGGCTATCGGAATTGATGCACGAAGCGGCAAGGCTCTGGAAGAACTTGAGGTTGTCCTTGATAAGCTTAAAACAGAAGGACATACTTTTGAAATCCTTTTTCTGGATGCAGAAGACAAAGTTCTTGTGAAGCGTTATAAAGAGTCCAGACGCAGCCATCCGCTTGCACTTACCGGAAGAGTGGACGACGGCATCCGGCTGGAACGCCAGAAAACTGAATTCTTAAGAAAAAGAGCGGATTATATTATTGATACGACACATCTTCTGACCAGAGAACTCAAAAAAGAGCTGAACAATATCTTTGTAGATAATGGTAAGTTCAGCAATATGATGATTTCGGTTTTGTCTTTTGGATTCAAATACGGCATACCGGAAGATGCAGATCTCGTATTTGATGTGCGTTTTCTGCCGAATCCATATTATGTAGACGAGCTTCGCCCGCTGACAGGGCAGGATGAAGGCGTGTTTAATTATGTGATGGATAATGAAATTGCCAGACAGTTTGCGGCAAAGCTTGATGATATGGTGAAGTTTCTGATCCCGAATTATGCAAAAGAAGGCAAGACGAGCCTTGTCATAGCAATCGGATGTACGGGCGGCAAACATCGGTCGGTGACACTGGCGCGGGTTTTGTATGATAAGCTGATCGAAACAAGAGAATACGGAATCAGGCTGGAGCATCGTGATATAGGAAAAGATGCTCTTTTGAAAAAATAAGGCAGCACAAAAGGAGAATGGAAATTGTCTTTTTCAGGGATGGTGAAAGAAGAGCTTTCCAGACAGACAAGTACGGCGAGACATTGCCGGATCGCGGAAACAGCAGCACTTCTCAGTGCGTGCGGTCGCATTACGAAAGATGG
>CAKROE010000176.1 GCA_934371915.1 uncultured Blautia sp.
TTCTCCCGTGATGACGCTGGTAAGTTCCTTAACGCATACTATGATGCTAAGATCTTCGAGAACGATCCATTTGCTAAACTTGATCAGGTTGGCGTTGGCAAGCTCATGAAGATGGCTATCGAACTTGGCAGACCGGTTAACCCGAACCTCCATGTAGGTATCTGTGGAGAGCACGGTGGAGATCCGTCTTCCGTAGAGTTCTGCCATAAGATTGGTCTGAACTATGTATCCTGCTCACCGTTCCGTGTACCGATCGCTCGTCTTGCAGCAGCACAGGCAGCTATCGCAGAAAAGAACGCTTAATAGCAGTTTTAGAAGGCTATTAAGTTAGCCTGATATTTGTGTCCCAACGGAGTAATACCGACCCTCACTTTACAGGAAACTGTATGGTGGGGGTCTTTTTTACAATTTTTTCTGAGACTTTTTGTTGTCGTGCCTTGTTTATTGGCTTGAAAAAGAAAATTGATACCTGTATAATGGCATATGGAAATTAACAGTATTCAAATTTAGGGGGAGTAATTTTGAAAAATAATAAATATGAAATCGACATGTGCAATGGATCGATCATGGATAAACTGATTTCTTTTTCACTGCCATTGATGCTTTCCGGTATATTACAGCTTATGTTTAATGCTGTGGATATTATCGTTGTCGGACAATTTACCGGAAGCCATGCACTTGCCGCAGTTGGATCGACCACTGCACTGATTGCGGTTTTTACCAACCTGTTTATTGGTATATCACTCGGTGCAAATGTGCTTGCTGCACGTTTTTATGCCTCCGGTAAACACAAAGAAATGTCAGAGACAGTACATACTTCAATCACATTAGCTTTGATCAGCGGTATCGTTATGGCTTTTGTCGGACTTCTGTTTTCACGGGCTGCTCTGGAGATTATGAGCACACCGGATAATGTCATTGACCAGTCCGCCCTGTATATGCGGATATATTTTCTTGGTATGCCATTCTTTATGCTGTACAATTACGGTGCAGCTATTTTAAGAGCAGTGGGAGATACAAAGCGTCCGTTGCTCTTTTTGATCATATCAGGGCTTGCAAATGCAGGATTAAATATGCTTCTTGTTATTGTATTTGATATGGGTGTTGCCGGTGTTGCAATAGGAACCGTCGTATCACAGTTTATATCCTGTGTACTTGTTCTTCGCTGTCTGCATCATTCGGAAGGAAGCTATCAGCTCCGCTTTTCAAAACTGACCATCAAAAGCTTCTATCTGAAGCAGATTTTTCAGGTCGGCGTACCCGCAGGCATCCAGAGTACCGTCATCAATTTATCCAATGCATTGTTGCAGTCATCGGTCAACTCATTCGGCTCAACTGCGATGGCAGGATATACAGCGGCCAATAATATTTTTGGATTTTTATATATCTCCGTAAACTCCATTACACAGTCCTGTATGAGCTTTACCAGTCAGAACTACGGAGTTCGTAAGACAAAACGTATGGATAAAATTCTCATCGACTGTATGATCTTATCCTTTGTATTTTCGTTTACACTCGGATGTGGGGCATATTTTTTCGGAAATGAGCTTCTCCGGCTGTATACCAGTGATCCGGAAGTTATCCGGTGCGGAATAGAAATTCTTGCCTTTACCACAGTTCCGTATTTCTGTTGCGGGCTGATGGATCTGTTCCCGGGCGCGCTTCGTGGAATGGGACATTCCGGTGTACCGATGATACTTTCAATCATCGGTACCGTAGGAACGAGAATTGTTTGGATCTTCGGACTTTTTCCGAATCACAGATCCCTGTCATTTCTGTTTATTTCTTACCCTGTATCCTGGATTCTGACAATCCTTATGCAGGTAATCTGTTTCTATTTTGTCAGAAAGAAAGTCCACAGAACAATGTTATCTGCAGACTGAAATCAATAATCATCCTTATGATAAACAGAAAAAGCTCCGGAGAGCTCCTGATCATTTCAGGAACTTCCGGAGTTTCTTTTCGTTCTTAGGAGTATATGGCTGATATCGTATGGAAAGGTCCGGCCAGGTCTTTTTATTTACAATACTCTTATAATGTGTAAAGGTACGGAAACCTTCCTCGCCATGGTAAGCACCCATGCCGCTTTCACCAAATCCGCCAAATCCCATTTCTGACGTTGCCAGATGAATCAACGTATCATTAATGCATCCACCGCCAAAATCACATCGTTCCATTACTTTATTTGCAAGTCTGCTTCTGGAAGTAAATACATAAACTGCCAGCGGATGCGCCATGGAATTGATCTTTGTGATTGCTTCATCAATTGAATCATAGGTAACGATCGGAAGAAGCGGACCAAAAATTTCTTCCTGCATGACAGCGTCTTCGAAGGTTACGTTATCGAGTACCGTAGGCTCAATCTGCAGTGTTTCCTCGTTATAATTCCCACCGGCAACAACTTTTTCTTTATCAATCAGTCCGAGAAGCCGTCGGAAATGTTTCTCATTGATGATCTTTCCATAATCAGGATTTTTAAGTGGCTCTGTTGTATACTGCCGGTTGATCTGCCGGTTGATCTGTCTCACCAGTTTGTCCTTGATTTTGCGGTCACAGTAAATATAATCCGGGGCAACACAGGTTTGTCCGCAGTTCAGA
>CAKROE010000177.1 GCA_934371915.1 uncultured Blautia sp.
GTATAAGCGCCATAATCATACTCATCCATTGCCCGAAGTACTTTATCTTTTATATCAGATTGAATAACCTGCATTCCTTCCATATATTCCATGTGATTGGTGCGAAATGACGGATCCTGCTCAAGTCTGTGTTTTCGCTCCAGCGCTGCCGGCGGAAGTTTGTCACTGTCCACAAAATATACCTGATTTTCTTCATTCATGATTCCTCTTCCTCCTTAGCGCAAAAATCCTGTCAGTGGATCGGAGGCGCTTCCACCTCTGGCAAGCACTCGTCCCATTCCGGTAAGATAAGCTTTTCTTCCGGCTTCAATTGCCAGTTTAAATGCAGATGCCATTTCCGGCACATCTCCGGCCGTAGCAATCGCAGTATTTGCCATAATTGCGGCTGCACCCATCTCCATTGCTTCACATGCCTGAGATGGTTTTCCGATTCCTGCGTCTACAATGACCGGCAGATCAATCTCATCAATCAGTATCTGGATCATAGCTTTTGTTGCAAGACCTTTGTTGCTGCCGATTGGGGCTGCCAGCGGCATAACCGCAGCCGCACCTGCATTCTGAAGGTCTCTTGCCACATTCAGATCCGGATTCATATAAGGCAAAACAACAAAACCTTCCTTAGCCAGAATCTCCGTTGCCTTGACCGTTTCATAGTTATCCGGGAAAAGATACTTCGCATCACGCATAACTTCAATTTTTACAAAATTTCCGCATCCCATTGCCCTGCTCAGTCTTGCGATACGGACCGCCTCTTCTGCTGTCCTCGCTCCTGATGTATTTGGCAGCAGCGTCACTCCTTTAGGGATAAAATCAAGAATATTTTCACTCTCCTGCGTGTTGGCACGGCGAAGTGCAAGCGTAATGATCTCCGCACCGCCCTGTTCAACTGCAGCTTTGATCAGATTTAAATTATATTTTCCTGATCCGAGAATAAAACGACTTTTAAATTCTTTTCCACCTAATACTAATTTATCTTCCATCTTCTGATTTCCTCTTTCTGTTTATTCTGTCCGCCTGATCAACTACTGGCTTTTCAGCCTCCTCCGACAAAGCGCAGGACTTCAATTTCATCATTATCCTGAATCGTCACATTGCCGAGATTTTCTCTTGGGATGATCTCAAAATTGCGTTCTACGACTACCCATTCTGATTTATAACCCGCCTCATTCAGATATTCCAGAAGGTTTTTTCCGGCAATTTCCTTATCCTCACCATTGATTTTTACCATCGACATACCCCTTTCGTTTTTTAACACCCTGAGCATGCTTAAAAGATGCCTGCAGCTCTTTTTCCATACTTTGTTATATACGCAAAAAGGCACCGGACAACACCACACTTATGGTGTTGTCCGGCGCCTGAAATATCCTGTGAAAAGTGGTGCCCCCAGTTCACACTCAACCCATTTATCCGGGCTGCATATATGCAAGATATTATACAAAATTCAAAGCAACTTTGCAAGTGTTATTCTGGAAGCTTTTACAGAAACTTTTACTACTTTTACATTATACATATTTTATCCCATTCATTGTTTATTCAGTAATTTCTTATATGACAAATCAATCGCAAATGCCCCCAGCGGTGCAGTAAGTACTATTGCCAGAACCGCCACAGTAAGTACGGTATCTCCACAGGCAAACCCCAATGCAAGCGGGATTCCTCCAATTGCAGCCTGAACAGTTGCTTTCGGTGTATAGGCTATCATAGCAAACAATCGCTCTTTTCTTTTAAGACTTGTTCCCAGCAGGCATACAAATACACCAAACATTCGAAATATCAATGCCCCAATAATAACAACGAAAGCTTTGGCTCCGACTTTTCCAAGGTATTCAATATTTACAGTTGCTCCTACAAGCACAAACAGAAAAACTTCTGCCGCAACCCATAACTTCCCATATTTTACAGAGAGTCTTTTAGCAACAGCTTCTCTCTTTTTCTGTAATCCTATTCCGATAAACATAACCGCAATCAATGAGGAAAATGTAATTGCTGTTGTCAGTTTATCTTCAATTACTACAAGCAAAAATGAAATACTCAAAATGATAAGCACTTTTGATGTATCCCGTATATGTACTTTTTTAAAGAGATATGCCAGCAGCACGCCCAGTAACAGTCCTATCGCAATTCCGAAAAATATGGAAACCGGAATATTTACAAACTTAAGTATGGAAGCGCCTTCCCCCTGCATCATTCCGACAAATGTTGAAAACAGAACTATGACATACACATCGTCAACGGATGCACCTGCAAGGATCAATTGTGGAATTCCTTCTTTTACTCCATATCCCTCATCCATAAGCTTCACCATTCTTGGAACAACAACAGCCGGTGAAACTGCCGCAAGTACTGCGCCCATAACAGCCGCCTCTAATACGGTTAATCCCATTAGTTTTGGTGCCAGCAGAATCATACCCAGCAATTCAAAAGATGCCGGTACAAAGCACATAAGAACTGCAGGTCTTCCAATCTTTTTAAGTCCGGACAGATCCAGTCCGAGACCTGCTCTTGTAAGAATGATGATCAATGCAATTTTACGAAGTTCTGCAGATATTCCAAGAATACTGCCATCCAGCAGATTAAGCCCATATGGTCCCAGGATG
>CAKROE010000178.1 GCA_934371915.1 uncultured Blautia sp.
ACTTTCTTGTTGCTTGTCTTCCAGGAAACAACTCGGTCTCCCGCACCCATTGTCACTTTTACGGTAAAGGACTGTTTCACTTTCAACGGGATCGTTCCTTTTACATTGAGGGCGATCGTTGCCGGAAGTTTCGCTACGGATGCAGTCTCTGTCTTTCCGCATACGCTGCAGCTGCGCTGCTGAACACCTTCCGCAAGAACTGTGGCATTCTTCGTTACTTTCCATCTGCTCCAGTCATGACCGGGAGCACTCTCCAGTGTAGTACTTGTTTCACCATGAACTTTACATTTTCTTACAATTTTTCCGTCTGTAGTACAGGTCTCTGGAATCCGTTCACTTACTTCCCACTCGCAGGGAACATCCCCAACCTTGAGAATAACATCTTTTTCCAACGCTGCAACATAAATCTGATATGTATTACCAGCTTCCAGATATGCTTTCTTTGCACTGAGACATTCCTCTGTTTTGGAGTCTATAACCTCTATATAAGCATTCGTTGCACTAAAGGAGTAATATCCGGACTTATCCGGGATGAATCTGCGAATTGTCTGGTTTCCCGATGCAGTATCCAGTTTTTCTTCTGTACCAAACTCCATCTTCGGAACAGT
The DNA here is from genome assembly GCA_934371915.1 of uncultured Blautia sp. Lineage (GTDB taxonomy): Bacteria > Bacillota > Clostridia > Lachnospirales > Lachnospiraceae > Blautia_A. The sequence continues at coordinate 609 of CAKROE010000178.1, forward strand.
ATTCCAGTCAGCAGCCTCAAATTCTACATCAATCTGGTAATCGCCCATGCTTACCGGTACACAGCAGAGATTTTCATTTACCCATGTATAAGGGCCATTCTGTTTAAAACTCATACCCTGCGAATCTGTCTGTCCATAAGCAATTATTTCATCATCACCATCTGCATAAGATGCAGTGATTTCCATTCCTTTGAGGGAAACCCGTGCTCTGTCACCAGGCAGTAACTTGGTCTGTTCAGGATGTTTTGTCATCGTAATGGATTTCAGTGTTTTAACTTTTGTAAGATTTAATGAAACCTTCTTGTCTCCTTTACTGACAACACCTACAATGTATTTTACACCCCCGGAAACGCTTACCTCGCCCTTTTCCATATTCCAATGATCAAAGCACGAATCAAGTTTTCCATTTTCATATTTATACCAGATTTTCACAAATTCTTCTGAATCACCGGAGCAGTCTCCAACATTCCAGTTAAAACGATATTTTCCTGCTTCTTCCGGACTAAAACTATACCATTTTTTCTGAAGTTTACCTGCTTCCAATTCATGCTCACCCATCTCCAGTGGTGTAAGGCTGTTATAATCCAACTCATTAACTGTCAGATCTGTATGCACATTTACTGAATTGTCGGAATTCTGCGCCTCTGGCTGTAACATAAAATAGATTCTGTACTTTCCGGCAGGAAGTACATTTCCTATATTGTCCCAGTCAACCGGAGTTTCTTTTTCTCCGTCAACCGCACATGTTTCTGAATAAACTGCATGCCCCTGCGTGTCATATACCGTATTTCCAAACTCTGCTCTGAGCGTCTCTGTTGTGCCATCTGTATATGTCAGTGTAAGGAGACCCGGCATATCACTATATCGCCACAGATTATCAAGTCCTTCTATCGCAGTCGCAGACTCTGCAGTATACTTAACAGACATAATATCCAACTGTGTTTTGATTTTCATAATGGCATCTTCATTTGCATCACTGTCAAGACTGCCTCCATAAAAACCTATATAAGCAGTCTGCTGCTCTTCCTGATACCAGCTACTGCCCTCATAAACAGAATAACTGTTTTTACCATCGTCTACATACACTCTATAGTTTGAATCACAGGTATCCATATAATAGTTTCCTGCTGCCGGAGCTTCAAAACTATAATAAGCAACACCCTGAAGAGGGCTCTCTGCTTCTGTATCCTCATTCAGATTTACAGATCCTTTATACAACGGAGATTCACTCATCTGCTTTATACTGACTTTATATGGCTCACTTTCAATAGCTCCGCAGGTAAATTTCATTGTGTAAGTTCCCGCCGCCAGTCTGCTTCCAAGATCATATGTATTCCCATCGGCATCCTCTAATGTAACTGTGATCTCCGTACCATCTGTTGTATAACCATCCCCTAAACTAACCTCTTCATAGTTAAACTGGCATGTTCTTACGGTATCTCTTCCGCCTGTATATGTAACCTCCAGATCAGCAGATGTATAAAATGGGATTCCCGCAACACCATCCAAAAGAACATTCGTTGCCGATACAGACTTTACTTCATCATCCTGTACAGCACTCTCATCCCCCACACTGAATACATCTTCCGGCGAAGCTTCTTCCTCTTCCTGAATATCGATCCCGTTATCTTCACCCCCGGTATCCGCGGATTGCTGTGATTCATCGGTAATTTCTATGCTTTCATCTTCGGACGAATTCTCTGAAAGCACCCCACCGTCTTCGGTTTCAGCGTCTGTTTCCACTGTAGCTTCGGATGGTTCGTCCGCAAGCTCTACGCTTTGTTCCTGCACGTCTTCAGAAGTAAAATCTGCTGCATTGACCATCATCGCAGTGCTGTCAATACTTGTTACAGTCATAGCTACTGCCAGCAGCAATGCCAGTTTTTTCTTCTTCATGCATGTGCCCTC
>CAKROE010000179.1 GCA_934371915.1 uncultured Blautia sp.
TACCTGGCTCCATGGTCAAGCGGTTAAGACACCGCCCTTTCACGGCGGTAACAGGGGTTCAAATCCCCTTGGAGTCACTTCCTTAAAGGGAATAATTAAATATGGTGCCATAGCCAAGTGGTAAGGCAAAGGTCTGCAACACCTCTATCCCCGGTTCAAATCCGGGTGGCACCTCTACAAAATCCAGAATTCAGTATTCTGGATTTTTTTGTATTACAGTATGGAAATACAGCAGGACAACGTTTTCGCGAAATCGAAGATAATACAATAAACAAGTAAGAAAAATATAGAAATTCCGTGGAATATAGAATGTCTTTTGATAGTTTTTTACCCTGAAAGATAATATGCAGAATAACCTGACATCGTTTTCTGATCTTACGATTCCTTTTTCAGTAAAAATATGGTTTTATAGTGTCACAGCAAAACACAACACATAAAACACACAGGAAAGAGAGGAAGAGTATTATGAAAAAAAGTCTTTTAGCATTAGGAATTGCAACGGTTCTTGGAGTGAATATTGCAGGCACATCAGCAGTATGGGCAGCGGATAAAGTAGAGATTACGAATGTTTCTTATGATCCGACCAGAGAATTGTATGAACAGTACAATAAAGTATTTGCAGAGCACTGGAAAGAAAAGACCGGACAGGACGTGGAGGTTACACAATCACATGGAGGATCAGGAAAGCAGGCTCTGGAAGTTGCAAATGGTCTGGAAGCAGACGTTGTGACACTTGCATTAGAATACGATGTAGATGCAGTAGAAAATGCAGGGTTGATTGAAGATGGATGGATCGATGAATTTCCGAATGACAGTTCGCCGTATACTTCCACAATCGTATTTCTGGTAAGAAAGGGAAATCCAAAGGGAATCAAGGACTGGGATGATTTGATCAAAGAAGATGTCGGAGTTATCACACCGAATCCGAAAACGTCCGGCGGAGCAAGATGGAATTATCTGGCAGCATGGGCGTATGCGGATAAAAAGTTTGATGGCGACGAAGAAAAGATCAAAGACTTTATCAAGAAACTTTATGCAAACGTACTTGTACTGGATTCCGGTGCAAGAGGCGCAACGACTTCTTTTGTAGAAAACGGACAGGGTGATGTTCTGATTGCATGGGAAAACGAAGCTTATCTTTCTGTAAAAGATTATCCGGATGATTACGAAATTGTGACACCGAGTATCAGTATTCTGGCACAGCCGTCCGTAGCAATCGTAGATTCTGTAGTAGATAAAAAGGGAACTCGAGAGGTAGCGACAGAATATCTGAATTATCTTTATTCCGATGAAGCTCAGAGAATTGCAGGAGATAACTATTATCGTCCGTCTAATGAAGATGTTTTGAAAGAGTATGCAGACACATTTGATCTGAATGTAAATCTTGTGACGATTGACGATTTTGGAGGATGGACAAAAGCGCAGGAAACACATTTTGCAGATGGCGGTGTGTTTGACCAGATTTATGAAGAATAAGAAATGGAAATACGAGCCCTCCCCGGCAGGACTATAAGATCACTGCGCTGGGGAGGGCTCGTTGCATTGCATATCGAGGAGACACTGGTGGCGCGTCTGTTGATTCGTAAAGTTATAGACACGATTTATCCGCGATAAACAATTTTTCCACCACAGATCGTGTAGTGAATCTTTCCGAAAAGCTCAGCTCCCTTAAACGGGCTGTTGGAAGCTTTGGAAGCAAAATCAGTGACGGTCCATATTTCATCCGGATCAAAGACTACCAGGTCAGCCGGAGCATTGACCTGAATGATACCGCCCGGCAGACGATAGAGCATTGCAGGATTACAGGTCATTTTTTCCAGAAGTTCCATCAGGGTAAGATGCCCTTCTTTTACAAGGGAAGTAATACCGAGGCCGAGGGAGGTTTCAAGTCCTGTGATACCGCTCGGAGCTTCTGTAAGCGGTTTTGCTTTTTCTTCCATACTGTGAGGGGCATGATCAGTAGCAATCAGGTCAATCGTGCCGTCTTTAAGTCCTTCAATGATCGCCAGACGATCTTTTTCGGTACGAAGCGGCGGATTCATTTTTGCAAGGGTGCCATGCTTTAGAAGTGCCTCTTCTGTTAAAGTAAAATGATGAGGTGTTGCTTCTGCATGGATGTCAGCACCGAGTTTTTTTGCTGTACGGACAAGTTCAACGGAGTTTGCGGAGCTGATATGCTGGATCACGACAGCAGCACCGCTTCGAAGCGCAAGCATACAATCACGTGCTACCATAACTTCTTCAGCAATGGCAGGAGAACCGATGACATCAAGTTTTTCAGCGGTTTTTCCGGCATTGATGCCGTTATTGGTGATGAATTCTTTGTCTTCTTCGTGAAGGCTGATCGGCATATGAAGTTTGGCTGCTTTTTGCATTGCCTGATAGCAGAATGTGGCATCCATGAGTGGAATACCATCATCGGTAAATCCACAGGCACCGGCACTGGCAAGTGCATCGAAATCAGTCATTTTTTCGCCATTCAGACCGTAGGAGAC
>CAKROE010000180.1 GCA_934371915.1 uncultured Blautia sp.
CCTGAAACCGTATTGACAATTTTACTGATTTCCGGAGCTGTCACAGTCGGTACAGATGTCTCTTTTACTTTTACTGTCACCTTACATGTTACTTTCATCTCTTTATTTGCCGCATTTTCCGCCGTAATAACAGCTTCCCCTGCTTTCACGCCGGTAATCGTTCCATCTTGTCCCACAGACACCGCCTCTGAATCGCTGCTCCATACAAAAGACTGTGGCAGAACTGAAAACCGCGTTTTGGGATACATCGCCGTTTTTACATATGCTTGCATTTTTTTACTTTCTCCCACCTGAACAACAGTCGGATCTAACTGAATGGATGCATATTTTTTCTGTGTATCAATCGTGTACTCTTCCTTCTGATCTGCTTTTTTCTCATACGAGTCTGCTTCCATATCACCAAATTCCTGTACCCATCCACAGATGTTTCCTATTTTGACACACCCGACTCCTATCGAAGCTGCATCCTTATTTAAAATATTTAACCTATGTTCATCTGACATCCACCGAGCCATGACATTCTCCGGTGTTCCCCCCTGTGCCATATTTTCCCCTATGATATACTCAGAAACCGTAAAACAAGATTCACCATTCGGGCGATAATGCTGCGCTTCCATAAGAAAGAATGTCTCTGCTGCTCTCTGCATTGCTGCATCCATCAGTTCTGGATCTATTTTCAACGGGGAAAGTCCCGACTTCCTTCGTTCTTCATTTACCAATTCAACCACTTTATACGCATAAGAATAACTTGATTCGTACTCCATCCGAAGCGCCATATCTGATTTTGCATACGAAGTCCGTATGCCACCTGCTTCCAGAGCGAATAAAATATCTTCTACTTCCTGCACTCCATATGAAACTTTGTAAATACGCCCGTCTGCATTCTTGTATGCTACTAAAATTTTCGACGAGGTAGCATCTCCACTCTGTTCACAAGCCTCCCGCAATGGCTCATACGCGTCTTTTTTAATATAACGATCCGCATAAAAATAATCCGGAAACTTATAATTTTTCAAACTTCTTTCAAGAGACCCGTCCCTGAGACAATCCAAATCAAAAAAATAAACATTTAGCTGAGAAGCATCCACATTTTTCAATGCCTTAATCAAATTCTGAAACAACATTCCAGCCGAAGAACAGCTGCCATAGATAATAATGCTGTTAAGCCCATCATCGCCATCAAAATCAACATTTTCATGCGTCATTAAATTCTCCATTTTAAAATGAATCTCTCGCAGATCATTCGGAGCAATCTCTCTGTCCGCATCTGTAATCTTCACCTGGATATATGGCATTTTGGCTGTATCGCCCAAGAGATCCTTACAATATGTCACTTTTTTCGGATAATCCGGCAATTCCAGCACAAATTCATACACCTTTTCATTCGTCGAATAAAAACCATTCGCATTTACAACCCAGACTGCCTTAAATGTTCGCCTTGTACCATCCTCCATAATCGCCGTAATATTTTCCGGAAACTGCGGTTCAATTTGATCCTTTTCAGAACGTTTACAGGAATAGCTCTGATATGGCTCATTACCATAAATATCGAATCCCTCAAATCCTACAATTACCTCTTTCACATCCGCCTGCTGCACCACATCATCTGGCATGATCGTTTTTTCTTCCTGTTCAGACGCTGTGTTTGCTAAATCATCCATTTGCGGAAGTTCTTTTACTTTTTCTTCTGTTCTTTCTTCCAAATCCTTCGGCTGTTCTTTCTCTGCCGCTTCATCTTTCTTTATCACTTCTTTATCTTTCAGCAATTCTTCATGTTCAAAGGTATCTGATTCTTGCTTTGTATCCTGCGAACTTTCTTGCTCTGGATTCTTCTGTTCTTGATCTTCCACTTTTTCACTTTCTGCATCATCTGCTTTGTTTTTTAAATCTTCCTGTTGTTCTTCCTGCGCGGAAGCTTCTTTTGTTACACTTTCTTCCAGAATTATTTCTTCTGAATCCACCTCCGCCAGAACGTTCATCGGTGTGCTGGCACCAAGCAGCACTGCAATTCCGATCCCCAGCAGCCTTACCTTATACTTCCGCATCCTATCATCCTCCTTACATTCAGGAACAGAGGCCAGCACCAACTGCGCCGACCTCTGACTTTTTAAACTTATATAATGAATTTAATTTACTGTACTGTCACATTCTTCTCAGCCGACCATGCCGAATAGAACGAGCCAACACCTGTTACCTTCTTATAACTGCGTACCTGTACCTTATAAGTCGTACCTTTTGTCAGACTCGTGATTGTCTTCGCCAGATTCTCTCCGCCGCCAACTGTATAAGTCTTATAAACGCTTCCATTGACCATCAGACGCACTTCATAACCCGAAGCCTGTGCATTGCGGTTCCATGCTACCTTCATTGATGTTGCACTCGCCTTTGCTGCACTGGAAATTGTTGGAGTAAATAAGCGTACCATGGTTCTTCCTGTATTGCGGCAGCCCGAAAGTGTCTTACGGTCACTTCCTGCCAATGCCCGCACTGTATA
>CAKROE010000181.1 GCA_934371915.1 uncultured Blautia sp.
CGGAGATATTGTACATATACTTGATGGACAGGAAATCCGATCTATGGATGACTATTCTTCAACGCTTCAGAGTCTGAACAGAGGCTCAAAAGTCAAACTTGAGATCTATCGTAGAAATTCTTATGATACATATGTGAACGTAGAATTGAATGTAATAATAAAGGAAAAATAGAAAGGCAAAAATATATGCGTTTTATCAATGAATTACATGAGGGAGACCGTGTCAGCGGAATCTACCTCTGCAAGCAGAAACAGTCAGCAATGACAAAAAACGGCAAGCCGTACGATAATGTGATCCTGCAGGACAAGACAGGTGTACTGGACGGTAAAATCTGGGATCCGAATTCTCTCGGAATTGATGATTTTGACACACTGGATTATATTGATGTAGTTGGAGATGTTACGACTTTTGCAGGAGCAATGCAGCTGAATATCAAAAGAGTCCGCAAGGCTTCCGAAGAAGAGTATGATCCGGCTGATTATCTTCCGGTCAGCGAAAACAGTACAGATGACATGTACGGACAGATTGTAAACATGATCAAAACAGTAAAAAATGAATACCTGTCCGCACTTTTGAATAAACTTTTTGTGGAAGATAAAGAATTTCTGAAATCTTTTCAGGAACATTCTGCTGCAAAGACGGTTCATCATGGATTTATCGGTGGATTGATGGAGCATACTTTAAGTGTTACGAAGCTTTGTGATTACATGGCAAATGCTTATCCACTGCTCAAAAGAGATCTGCTGATCACTGCTGCACTTCTTCATGATGTCGGCAAGACAAAAGAACTTTCTTCTTTTCCTTTAAATGATTATACAGATGAAGGACAGCTTCTTGGACATATTATCATCGGTGCACAGATGATCCATGATCTGGCAAAAGAAATTCCGAATTTCCCTGAAACACTGGAAAATCAGCTTGTGCATTGCATTCTGGCACATCATGGAGAACTGGAGTATGGTTCACCGAAAAAACCTGCACTTGCAGAAGCGGTTGCGTTGAACCTTGCGGATAATACAGACGCCCGGATGGAGACGCTGACAGAGATTTTTGCAGCAGACAAGGGCAAGAAGGAATGGCTTGGATATAACAGACTTTTTGAATCAAATCTGAGAAGAACAGGAGACGTTTGATCCTCATGGAATATCGTAAAAACGACATTGTTACGTTAGAAATTGTGGATTGCGGAACAGACGGTGAAGGCATTGGCAAAGCTGATGGCTTCACTGTTTTTGTAAAGGACGCAGTCATTGGAGATACAGTTACAGCCAAAATCATGAAAGCAAAAAAGAACTACGGTTACGGACGCCTGATGGAGATTCTGAAACCATCTCCATATCGCGTAGAGCCGATTTGTCCGTCTGCCCGTCAGTGTGGTGGCTGCCAGCTGCAGGCTGTTTCCTATGAAGAGCAGAAAGCTTTTAAGGAAAAAAAGCTTCGCGGACATCTGGAACGGATTGGTGGATTTAAGGAGCTTCCGATGGAGCCGCTGATCGGAATGGACGAGCCGTATCACTACCGTAATAAAGCGCAGTTTCCGGTCGGAAGAAATAAAGAAGGCAGGATCGTGACCGGTTTTTATGCAGGCCGCACACATGCCATTATCGAGAATCGTGACTGTGCGCTTGGGATTCCGCAGAATAAAGAAGTTCTGGATCGTGTGATCGCACATATGGAGAAGTATAACATTGCTCCTTATGATGAAATGACCGGAAAAGGTCTGGTTCGCCATATTTTTGTCCGTTATGGATTTTTTACCGGAGAGCTGATGGTCTGTCTGATCATAAATGGGCAGGATCTTCCGCATCAGAAAGAACTGGTGGAAAAACTGGGCGAAATTCCGGGCATGACAAGTATTTCTCTGAATATCAATAAAAAACGAAATAATGTAATTCTTGGTGACAAGGTAAAAACAATCTGGGGAAAAGAATACATTACAGATAAGATCGGAGAAATTTCTTATGAGATTTCGCCATTGTCTTTCTTTCAGGTAAATCCGCATCAGACATGGAAACTGTATTCCAAAGCACTGGAATATGCAGATCTCCATGGAGAGGAAACAGTCTGGGATCTTTACTGTGGAATCGGAACCATTTCGCTTTTCCTCGCGCAGAAGGCCAAATTTGTCCGTGGTGTGGAAATCGTTCCGGCAGCCATCGAAGATGCCAGAAGAAATGCACGTCTGAACAAAATTGACAACGTAGAGTTCTTTGTTGGAAAGGCAGAAGAAGTGCTGCCGCGTGAATACGAGAAAAATGGTGTGTATGCAGA
>CAKROE010000182.1 GCA_934371915.1 uncultured Blautia sp.
CATCATACATGAGCGAACCGTTAACGCTGCTGTCATAATAATAGCTGTCGCTTTTTTCATAAGTTTCCTCCCAATTTTTGTAAATACCCTCTTTTATACAGTTTCGTTTTTATTTCGCTTTTATTTTGTTTCTTGCTTTTTCATTTTCGGAATGCATTCAAAAATGTAATTTATGAGTATAATATATTCGTTTCTCGTCAAAAAGTCAACATGTTTATTTCGTTTTTATTATTTATAGTTTCGTTTATATTTCGTTTCTGCATTTCAGGAGAATTTTGTTACAGATACTAAAAAAGTCTGAAAGAAATGGGCTATTTTGCCTCATATCCTTTCAGACTTTGGTCGTTTCTTTCGTCTTAAGTTATATTTAGTTCTGCCCTGCAATATGTCTTGCTACATAGATGCCACTTGCAGATGCGTGGGACAGGGAATGGGTAACACCACTTCCGTCGCCGATCACATACAGTCCTTTGTAGCAGCTCTCAAGATTATCGTCAATCTCAACTTCCATATTGTAGAATTTGACCTCCACACCATACAACAGAGTATCGTCATTGGCAGTTCCCGGAGCAACTTTATCCAATGCATAAATCATCTCAATGATTCCATCCAGAATACGTTTCGGAAGTACAAGACTTAAATCACCCGGTGTTGCAGTAAGTGTAGGTCTTACCAGTCCTTCTTCCACACGTTTTACGGTACTTCTACGTCCACGTACAAGGTCACCGAAACGCTGTACAATGACACCACCGCCAAGCATGTTCGAAAGCCTTGCAATACTTTCACCGTATCCGTTACTGTCTTTGAACGGCTCAGAGAAATGTTTGGAAACAAGAAGGGCAAAGTTGGTATTCTCGGTCTTCTTCTCATCTCCCTCATAGCTGTGACCGTTTACGGTGATAATTCCGTTGGTGTTTTCATTTACAACGATTCCGTTCGGATTCATACAGAATGTACGGACATTATCCTCAAATTTCTCCGTACGGTAAACAATCTTGCTCTCATAAAGTTCATCTGTCAGATGTGAGAAAATAACTGCCGGAATCTCTACACGGACACCGATATCCACACGGTTGGATTTAGTCGGAATTTTAAGCTCTTTACAGACAGTCTCCATCCATTTACTTCCGCTTCTTCCGACAGAAACGATACATTTCTTAGATTCATAAGAACCTTTTGCGCAGATCACACGATAACCATCTTCCAATACTTCCAGTTTTTCAACCGGCGTATCGAAATAAAAATCCACATGATCTTTCATCACATTGTACAGATTCTCAAGAACAATATAGTTGATATCTGTTCCGAGATGGCGTACAGATGCATCCAGCAGATTCAGTTTGTTCTGAAGACAGAGTTTCTTGAACTTTGTTCCTGCTGTGGAATAAAGCTTTGTTCCCTCCCCGCCGTACTCCATATTGATATCGTCTACATATTTCATCAGCTCAATAGCTTCGCTCTTGCCGATATGTTCGTACAGTGTTCCACCAAAATCATTGGTGATATTATATTTTCCATCAGAGAATGCACCTGCACCGCCGAAACCACACATGATCGAGCATCTCTTACAGTTGATACAGTTTTTAATCTTTTTGCCGTCGATCGGACATTTTCTTTTTTCAAGAGAATATCCCTCTTCAAAAACAGCCACTTTGTAATCCGGTTTTTCCTTCATCAGCTCATATGCCGCAAAGATTCCTCCCGGGCCGGCACCAATAATGATCACATCATAGTTCATGCATCTTCCTCCTTGTGAGTATTGCTTCTTCCCATCTGTTTATATCCCTCATCCATTTGCAGCAGGGCATCCCTGTTGCATAAAAAAAGCTGTCGCAGAAGGTATCATGACGGTTACTGTCACTTCCATTCATTACGGCAGTTGGAAAAATGGTTACTGTTCGCTCCGCTCGCAGCAACTTGAACATAATCCTTATCTATATTACAGGATTTCTCTTTCTTTGTCAAGTACTGTTTTTGTACGAAAATCAGATGTTTTTCTGTAAAATACAAAAGCACTGCCATTTTCAGACAGTGTTTTGTATCAGTTCAAAAGAAAAATAGCAAAATTCAAATATCCTGCAAAGGTCAGCCACACCAGATATGGGATCATCAGGTATCCTGCCTTCTCCGAAAGATGATAAAAAGCTTTTGTACAGAGATATACCAGATACCACAACAGCAAAAGCCATGCAAACGAAAACAGATACCATCCCGCATTAAAGAAAAATACCGGCCACAGAAAGTTCACTGCAAGCTGTATTCCATAC
>CAKROE010000183.1 GCA_934371915.1 uncultured Blautia sp.
CACCATCCATGTACCGCTTACAGACAACACACGCAAGATGATCGACCGTGAGGCTTTTACAAAGATGAAAGACGGTGTCGTTCTTCTGAACTTCGCAAGAGATCTTCTTGTAGACGAAGAAGCCCTTGTAGAAGCTCTTGACAGCGGTAAGGTTAAGAAATATGTAACAGACTTTGCAAATGCAACCGTAGCAGGCAGACAGGGAATCCTTGTAACACCACATCTTGGTGCATCTACAGAGGAATCCGAAGAAAACTGTGCAGTTATGGCTGTCAAAGAAGTCAGAGATTTCCTTGAAAACGGAAATATCAAAAACTCTGTAAACTTCCCGAACTGCGATATGGGAACCTGCGTGGCAGTCGGACGTATCACCATCGCTCACAAGAATATCCCGAACATGATCAGCCAGTTTACAAAGATTCTCGGAAGCGAAGGCCTGAACATTGCCGACATGACCAACAAGAGCCGTGGCGGATATGCATATACCATCATTGATCTGGAAAGTGCAGCATCCAAAGAGGCGTTGGATGAACTGAGAGCAATCGAAGGTGTATCCAAAGTACGTGTAATCAAATAATAAAGCGGAGTAAACCGCAGACATAAAAATCCCGGATGATTCTGAACGAATCTTCCGGGATTTTTGTCTGCAAACACCGGTATTTATTTACGGCTTGCAATAAAGTTTTCGACTTCTTCGCGTGTCGGCATGACTCTCAGAGCACCTTTACGTGTGGTGATCAGGGAAGCAGCAGCGTTTGCAAAGGTAAGCAGCTCTTTTAAGTTTTCTTCGGTCAGATCATCAAGGCCGTGGTCAAGTACATAATTTAAAGTGCTCGCGCAGAAGGTATCGCCTGCACCGGTCGTTTCAATCGTGTTTTCCTGAAGGAACGGAGCAACTTCTACGCGCATGTCTTTGTAATAAGCACGGCTTCCGTCTTTTCCCATAGTGACAAGGATGAGCGGAATGTGGTATTTCTCCTGAATCATGGCAGCACCCTTGTCATAGTCAGTGGTTCCGCACATAAATTCCACTTCGTTATCGGAAATTTTTAAGACGTCGCATTTGGACATGCCATATTCAATCTCAGCTTTTGCGTCATCCAGGGACTTCCAGAGTGGCGGGCGCAGGTTCGGATCAAAGGTGATAATACATCCGGCTTCTTTGGCAAGTTCGATCGCATGGCGTGTAGCTTTGCGGACACCTTCATGCGTAGAAGAAAGTGTGCCGAAATGGAAAATACGGGAAGACTCGATCAGCTCTTTCTGTACTTCCTCTTTGGTAAGCATCATATCGGCACCCGGATCACGGTAGAAAGAAAAGTCACGGTCACCGTCCGGATATGTATGAACGAAAGCGAGCGTTGTGTGGTAGTTTTCGTCGAGAATCAGATTGCGTGTATCAATACCGACTTCTTCAACCGCAGCTTTTAACTGATTGCCGAACATATCTTTGCCGACTTTTCCGATGAAAGCTGTTTTCTTACCAAGACGCTCCAGCATGGCAAGTACGTTGCACGGTGCACCGCCCGGGTTTGCTTCCATCAGGGGATTTCCCTGCGTACTGTTTCCGTTTTCTGTAAAGTCGATCAGCAGCTCCCCAAGAGCTGTCACATCAAACTGTCTTTTTTCCATAGGATAAAAACCTCCTTAAATAACTGTAGTGTTTCCTTTTTTTTGAAAAGAAAGATGCTATCATCAATTTATCGTAGGAAGCTTATTTTGTCAAACTAATTTCGTTCTTTTCTTTATTTTTTATACGAAAAATGATAAACTGAAACAAAGGAATACAATTCAGGAAAATTGGATTGTGACAGGAAAGAGACAGGAGGGGCTTTTTATGGACAGCAAAGTATATAAATATATGGATTGGCCGGAGATTGAAGCAGTCGTTTATGGAGAAGAATCATCACCGCGTGATCTGATGGCACCGCGAATGACAGCCGATGGAGTATTGGTACAGGGATTTTTTCCGGATGCAGACAGTGTGGAGGTGCTTGTAGATAAAAAGGCTTATAAAATGGAACAGCAGGATGAAGCAGGGTATTTTGCTGCAATGCTTCCGATGCGTAAGGTACCATCTTATCAGTACCGCATTACGAAAGATAAAGAAGTCCGTGTGGTGGCAGATCCATATGCATTTCCTGTACAGATTACGGAAGATGAGGAAAAGGCTTTCTGCGCCGGTGTGTATTATCATGCATACGAAAAACTGGGTGCACATCCGACTGAGATAGACGGGGTAGCAGGCACCTGCTT
>CAKROE010000184.1 GCA_934371915.1 uncultured Blautia sp.
TCCGGTTTTTCATCATCTAGAAAACCTATTGATGTTGCATTCACCAGAATATCTGTATCTTCCGGAATCTGTACACAGCCATCCCACGGCATAAAACTTCCTGTTGCAAGTGTCTTTTTGTTTATAATATCCACAAGTAGCTGTGCATGGTCTCTGTTTCGGTTGATCACCATAATATTACGCATTCCTGCCCCGGCCAGTTCCACAGCAATAGCTCTGGCAGCACCTCCGGCGCCCAAAATCACTGTGTTTTTCCCTTCCGTAGCGACATTTCCGTCATTCAGACTTTTCAGGAAACCTTTGCCATCTGTATTTTCACCGGCCAGTTTTCCGTCTTTCCAGTAGATTGTATTTACGGCACCCATGATCTGTGCGCTCTCTGAGACTTCATCCAGATACCGAAGAACTTCTCCCTTATGTGGCATTGTAATATTAATCCCGGTAAAGTTCATTGCGCGCAGACCCTTCATCGCATTTTCAAGATCACCGCACTTTACCTGGATTGTCAAATAGTCCATCGGTATCTGTTCTGAATCAAAAGCAGCCTGTTCCATAATTACTGTAGGATTATCATCTACTGGATCACCGAAAACGCCTACCAGCTGTCTCTGATACTTTCCCCTCATACATATACCTCCTGTCTGTTTATCTCACATTTTTTCCATAAATTCAACAACGGCATATGGTTCATTATTCCGGTCATTTAATAAAATTTTAGTCACACCATCTGCTTCTGCTTTTCCCGGGAAAATTTGATTATTCAACCGTGCCTGCTGCTTATATTCTGCACGCATCTGATAAATCTTATAGTTCGCCGGAAGATAATCCATTGCCATCTGTACATACTGGCAATTGTTTACATGATGATTCGTATCCAGGTGATGCTTCTGGACATAAAATACATCTTCTTTTATATATTTCTCTGGTAAAACGATTTTCCTGGGGGCATAATCCATTTCCAGTTTTTCTTCCAGACCATACCCCTCCATATCTCTTTCGGTCAGCCTGACGGGAACCCCATTCTCTCTGTTAATATACGTCCAGAAAGTATTTGCATAAGCCAATCGTTCGCCATCTGCTGTATCCATAGTAAAATTACGAAAACCCATAAACCCCCGAAAACCATAAGCCCATGTGGAGGTTCTGATCTGTTCTCCCAACGCCGGATAGCGTTCAACAATCACCTGCCATGCAGACAATACCCAGAAACGTTTCCATTCCTTCAGTACTTTAAGGCCAAGTCCGACTTCTTCTGACTGAAATGTGCTACAATCCTGGAAATAGTTCAGAATCCCCGGCAGAGTAAGCAGACCATTTTCACCGATCTCACTGTATCGTACTCTTCCATCAAAACTATATATCATAATTTCCGCTCTCTTTCAATGTATTTCTTTATATTATGTTATATTTTACCATGTCTTTTATCTTAAGGTCAATTGTGGTATGCTGAATGCAGAAAATATTCTGAATCAAAATTCATCCAATTCAACGGAGGTATTATCATGTCATCAGCCGCTTCAAACATTCACATTCGTACCGCCTCCCCCGACGATGCAGCCGCACTCCTTGCAATCTATGCACCTTATGTGCGTGAAACCGCCATCACCTTTGAATATGAAGTTCCATCCACAGAAGAATTTACCCGGCGGATCACACACACGCTGGAAAAATACCCGTACCTTGTTGCAGAAAAGGATCACACAATTCTGGGATATGCCTATGCAGGACCGTTTCACGAGCGTGCTGCATATGACTGGGCTGTTGAAACTTCCATCTATGTAGATCAGAATCTAAAGCACTCCGGTATCGGCGGGCTTCTCCATGATGCGCTGGAAAATGCATTAAAAAAACAGGGCATTCTCAATATGAATGCATGTATTGCCTGCACACCAACAGAAGACCCTCACCTCAATAACAACAGCGTCGAGTTCCATACACATATGGGCTATCGTCTCGTTGGTGAATTTTATCAGTGCGGATACAAATTCCGCACGTGGTACAACATGGTCTGGATGGAAAAACAGATTGGAGAGCATCTGACAGATCAGCCTGAGATCCGAAAATTCAGGGATATAGAATCCGACATCTGTTACAGGAACATTACGGAGTAATTTCCTATTACACGAAAAAAGCACCTCTTCCGAGGTGCTTCACTTAGCAGGGCTACAAGGATTCGAACCTTGAACTGACGGAGTCAGAGTCCGTTGCCTTACCGTTTGGCGATAGCCCTTTAT
>CAKROE010000185.1 GCA_934371915.1 uncultured Blautia sp.
TCTCTAGCTGGTGTATGGAAAGAAGTTAAATCCTTAGGTAAAGTAACTCTCACCTTTTTATTCGCATAACTAATGATTGTACTATCCTTTTCTTTTTCTTCCTCAGCTGCCTTAGCCTTTTCTTCTTCCTTCTTCTCTTCTTTTACCTTTTCTTCTTTTTCTTCAGCCGCCTTAGTTTCTTCTATTTTCTTTTCTTCTACCTTTTCTTCTGGCTCATTTGATGAACAAGCCACTAAACTAAGACCTAACCCTAAGACTAAGAAACCAGTTAATAACTTATTCCTTTTCACTCTGATCACCTACTCTTCAATACATATTTCCACAACTATATTATCCAATTACAGCAAGCGTTACCTCATCCAAATCATTGACTCCTTCTTGTTCTACATAGATTTGTAAAACAACATTATCTTCACCAACTGGATAATCAATCAACATCTTAGAATAGGTTTTATCAGATGAATCATATACCGTCGTTTTCTTATACCCCGAATATTTACCAATCGTAAATGCCTTATATTGATCTGCTTCATCTTCAAAACCTGCATTCAAGACATCCGCCGTTTCCCTGGCTGCCTTACGATAATCACAATCAATTGAAATTTGCGTGATATACGTACGATCATCCGAATGTAAATCATATTTAAGGATACGATCACCCTCTAGCTTGCCCGATATATCTAAGCCTTCTTGTTTTGGTGTATAAACCGACAATAAATCTGGCATCGTCATCTTTATGAAATACCCATTCATTTGTGCGACTCCAGTCATTTCACCAATCTCTTTCTTTTCTTCTTTTTTCACTTGTGAAACTTCTGGTTTTTCTGCACAAGAAGCTAGGCTTAAACCTATACCTAACGCAAGCAAGATCTTAGCTAGCTTACGATTCATAGGCTTACTCACATTTCTTCTTTTCAACTTTTACGTTATCCAAAATTGCAGTAATAATAGCCTCTGTATCCGAATCATCCGCTTCCGCTTTTAGCTTTTCAACTACAACCTTAATCGTTCCTTTAAAACCACCTCGATCCAAATTGAAATACATATTGTACGTTACATAATCATCATAAGAATAATCCGAAATCTTATTTACACCTGTATAGTCACCTACTTGATAAGGCTTATAAAGCTTACTCTCATCTTCCTCACCTTTATTGAAGGTTTCAGCCACTTCATCCGCTGTCGCATCTGCATTTGCTTCAATGGCCGCAATCTTTTTCGTATCTGCCTCTTCATTTTCAAAGCTATAACGAATAAAGGAATCATCCACGATCTCGCCAGTAACCTTTACACCTTCAGCTGGCGTATAAATCGTTGTGAAATCTTCAGGCATTGTGATGATGATCTCATACTTCTTGTTGTAGTTTTTACTCACCACAAAATCCGTTGCCTTCTCTTCCTTCTTTTCTTCCTTTTTATCTTCAACAACCTTTGTATCTTCCTTTTTAGGCTCTGGATCATTCGATGCACACGCAGCTAAACTTAAACCCATACCTACAACTAATAAGCTCTTCACAAATTTTGCGTTCATGCCTATTTAACCTCAACTTTCATATTGCCTAAAATAGCCTTCATCGCTACTTCCATATCTGCTGTATCTGTATCATTGAACTGTTCTACCGTTACAGACATCACTACATTTTCAAAATCCAACAACAAGTTATCTTTACATTTGAAACTAGGATTTTCACTTGTAGTCACTTGTCTAAAGCCACTGAAATCACCCACCGTGCTAGGCTTATATTGTTTCGACTCATCATCCTTAAATCCTTCATTAATACGATTCGCATAGGCTTCTGCACTCTCAGCACCGATTGGCTTTACATAAATAGCCATTTTAAAATCACCAAATTCATCTTCAAGCGTATATGTGATTTGTTGCTCACTTACTTCTGTTTTTACTTCTAAACCATCTCTACTTGGTGTATAGAATGAAGTAAGCTCTGGAATTGTGACTGTATAAGTCTTACTAGAAATTTCTCTTACTAATACGGCATCCGTACTTTCTTCTTTCTTTTCTTCTTTCTTTTCTTCTTTTTTTGCTTCCTTCTTTTCTACAACCTTTGTATCTTCCGGTTTTTCACTTGAACAAGCTGTTAATCCAAAAAACATACTTAGT
>CAKROE010000186.1 GCA_934371915.1 uncultured Blautia sp.
GACTGTTTCTGCTTCCTTGCAGGACATGAGTCTTTCGCAGCTGCTGAGGGTGCTATCGGTATCGCTGAAAAAGCAAACAAAGTTCGTAAAAAACCTCTTCGTGTTATCCTGAACGGTCTTGGAAAAGACGCTGCACAGATCATCTCCCGTATCAACGGCTTTACATATGTAGAGACAGAGTATGATCCATACAAGAACGAAGTTAAAGAAGTATTCCGTAAATCCTACTCTGAAGGACTTCGTGCAAAAGTTAACTGCTACGGCGCAAACAGCGTTCCGGAAGGTGTTGCTATCATGTGGAAAGAAGGCGTTGACGTTTCTATCACAGGTAACTCCACAAACCCGACACGTTTCCAGCATCCGGTTGCAGGTACTTACAAGAAAGAATGTAACGAAAAAGGCAAGAAATACTTCTCTGTTGCATCCGGCGGTGGTACAGGACGTACACTTCACCCGGACAACATGGCAGCAGGTCCTGCTTCCTATGGTATGACCGATACACTTGGACGTATGCATTCTGACGCTCAGTTCGCAGGATCTTCTTCCGTACCGGCACATGTAGAAATGATGGGTCTTATCGGCGCAGGTAACAACCCGATGGTTGGTATGACTGTTGCTGTTGCAGTAGCCGTACAGGAAGCTGCAGACGCAGGTAAATTCTGATTTTTACTTAAAATTAAAAACAGAATAGATAACTAAGAGAAAAGGCGCCTGCCTCTCATCTGCAAAAGAGGGAGGCAGGTGTTTGTTTATTATGCGTTAAGGAGATCTTCATGATTTCAATAATTGTGCCCTGTTACAATGAACAGGAGGCACTGCCTTTTTTTCACGAGGAAGTATCTCGTGTTCTGAAGGAGATTGGCGAAGATTACGAATTATTGTTTGTCAATGACGGATCAAAAGATGACACACTGAAAGAATTAAAAGCGCTTTCCGTAAAGGATCCGCATGTGATCTATCTGTCGTTTTCACGTAATTTTGGAAAAGAAGCTGCGATGTATGCAGGTTTCTGCAATGCAAAAGGTGATTACATTGCAGTTATGGATGCAGATCTTCAGGATCCGCCGGCATTGTTACCGGAAATGCTTAAAATGCTTGAGACAGACGAATATGACAGTGTGGCAACGAGAAGAGTAAGCCGTGAGGGAGAACCGCCGATCAGAAGCTGGTTCGCAAGAAGATTTTACGACATTATGAACAGGATATCTGAATCAGATATTGTAGATGGCGCGAGAGATTTCCGGCTCATGAAAAAGAGTATGGTAGATGCGATCGTTGCCATGGGAGAATACAATCGTTTTTCAAAGGGTCTGTTTGGATGGGTCGGATTTCGAACCTACTGGATGCCATACGAAAATGTGGAGAGGGTAGCTGGGGAAACGAAATGGAATTTTTGGAAATTGTTTAAATATGCGATTGATGGAATCATTAATTTTTCACATGTTCCTTTGAGCATAGCGTCCTGGTTTGGGACGACGATGACATTCTTTTCATTTCTGGCACTTGCAGTCATCATTATCCGCCGATTGATATTTGGAGATCCGGTTGCAGGCTGGGCTTCTATTGTCTGTGTAGTTATCTTTATTGGCGGAATCCAGCTCCTGTGTCTTGGAATTATGGGACAGTACATATCAAAGACATATCTGGAGACAAAACACAGACCACATTTTATCATAGCAGAGACAAATGATGAGTCGGCGATTAAACTGAAATAAAAGATACATCGGAGAAATATGGCAGTGGCACTATTACTGAAGTGTCACTGCCATAATATTTTGGAAATATTTATATATGTCGACGTATTATACGGGCACATTGTATTGCTTTGTGCTTGAGTCCGGCAACAGGGGTACCCGGTTCAAAGTTGAGGGACTGCGAAGCCAGAGTAACATAAAATACGCGTTTACCTGATTTAAAACGGGAGTTCTCCGAGGTAACCGGAAACTCGTTACCTCTTCGAAAGCTGTGAAATTTAATTGTGTTTGAACCGGAGATCATGCAAAATTCAACCTTTGTAGATGATTTTAGCATATCATACGGTATGACGGCAGTAAAATACAGAGTGAGTGATAACTGCTGGCCGTTAAAAAGCGCACCTTCCTCACG
>CAKROE010000187.1 GCA_934371915.1 uncultured Blautia sp.
AGGCTATATTTATCGACCGCGAAGCGGCCCATAGCTTGAAAGCTGGCAATATCGACAGTGGGTGTTCCCGGTGGATTGCTAACGATTTTGCCACGCCAGAGAATAACGCGGCCGTCTGTCATCCAGTGGTATGACTCATTTTTTATGCTTATTTCATCGGAAGGTATATAACCCGTCTTCCCAGAGATATTTTTCACAAGGCGCAAATCGGCCCTGTTCATCTCCGGAAATTGGGCAATGATTTTCTTATCCCCCCAATAACCTTTACCGTAAGACATGACACCGTGATCATTGTAATAGTCGAACCCTATGGCCTGTACAGGAGGTGTCAGAAATGAGTTCCCCAACAGGATGAGTGCAACTGTGATTATTTGACCATTCATTTTGTTGCCTCATTGCGTGGGGCAGGAATAAATTCGCCGTCATCGGTAATTTTTCCGTCCAGATATCCCGTTTTGTAATTTACGCCATAGCCATATCCCGAATGTTGTTCCTTCCAGATTAAGTGAACTTGTTTCGGATCAGCGGTGCGGTATCGCCAGAGCTGCGCGCCATCAAAGCTGTAAACGTAACGGTTATCGCGGGCATACCATCTGCGCAAAAAGGGATGGTCATTAAGATGTGCTTCGCGTTTATCCGGAGAGCGGTTATCCAGTAAGATCAGCGGTCCGTCAGATTCAAACACGTGTAAACCGGAATGGTTTGGCCACCCTTCGGCACGCGTAAGTAAATAGCCGTGGCGTTTCCCGGCGTTGAAACGTTTGGTGATAATAAGATTGGGGTCATCGAGTTTTACGATCTCCAACTTGCGGTCACCAGACTCTGTTTCGATGATGGTATAAAGCGAATCCTGATACTGGGCGACAGCATCACTGATGGGGTGGAACTGTTCAGGATCGAGTCCGGATAATTCTTCCTGTTTACAAGCAGGCCCTTTACGCCAGAACACTTTCTTTTCCTGCAGAGAAAAATCCAGACAGTGCTTTGTTAAATCTTCATCCCACGCCAGATTTTCCTTGTCGAGGACTTTACGCTGCAGCCCGTTTTTATCACGCCAGGTCAAGAGTGAGCCGGGCATCCAGCGCACGACGGAAAAGGTGTCCGGGTCGGCATTAAGCTGTTCGCCGTTGATCATGATTTTCGTCTGTGTGCGGGCTAGCGTATCCCTGGGACCAAATGGTACGGCAATGCAGGGGTTAAACTCGGTGGAAAACTTTCCTCGCTGCTCCCAGGACTTCTGCTCCAGCACACGGAAACTATCGGGATCTGCGAGGCGATGTCCATCGACATATAAGAAATTAGCGTCACGTAATATCAGCCCCAGAAAGTCAGGTTTCCAGGGGGAACGGAATTTCACCTGATGCAGCGTTTTGATATCTAGACTATTTTCTCCGCCATTGTCATCGGTGCGCTTGCCTTCAAAATAGAGACTGTGTGTATCCGCGGCAAAATCAGCCCACGCCTTGAACGAGGCGACATCGACGGGAGGTTTGTCTGGCAGGTTTTGCACAACTTCACCCGCGTAGAGGATATAGCGACCATCGCTATGCCAGGAGTAATGAGGATACCAGGCCTGTGCGCCTTCATAGAGGTAGTCGGTTGTCAGATCAGTCAGAGGAGGTACTTTATCCCATTTGTCTAGTGTTGTCGGGTCTATTAATAAATTGGGTAAACGGCGCAAACTTTTGTAATTCACGTCAGGAAGAGAAAGATTTGTTTCTTTATAAGGGCGCAGGTACACCACGCCTTTTCCCTGTTTCTGGTAAATATTATGTTCAGGCGCGGAAAGCCGACATCCCCATGCCGACGATAAGAACAACGAACAAGACAACAAACAAACCACGTTGCGATAGTGCATAAAGCCATCCTGGCGCGAGGTGCCGATCACGAAACTGCCAGCAAAACATAAATCGCCACGTGTAAGCGTTATACTCGCAGCATTTCCTCACTTTTCAGACTTCATAAAGAGTCGCTAAACGCTTGCTTTTACGTCTTCTCCTGCGATGATAGAAAGCAGAAAGCGATGAACTTTACAGGCAATCCATAATGAAAAACGTGTTTAAGGCACTCACTGTA
>CAKROE010000188.1 GCA_934371915.1 uncultured Blautia sp.
ACAGCAGTGTCCAAGTACCTGGTGTCCGAGACAGACACCAAGGATCGGAATTTTTCCCTGCAGACGTTTTACTGTCTGTACACAGACTTCTGCATCCCACGGACGTTTCGGTCCCGGTGACAGAATGATTCCCTGCGGCTGTATCTTTTCTATCTCATCTACGGTAATCTGATCACTTCTTTTTACAACAATCTCCCTTCCAAGCTCCTCAATGTAAGCTTTCAGGTTATAGACAAAGGAATCATAGTTGTCGATCATTAAATACATAGCGTCCTCCCTGTCATCAAATCGCGGATAAAAAAAAAAGAGACAACGAGCGTGCGTGTTTTCATGCACACAGTCGTTATCCCTGATTGGTCCGTAATCTGTGAAATTTTATCTTTTTCTTTGCTTTTCTTCTATAGATAGCTTTATGCTATCATATCTCTCATTTCACGTCAATAATTATTCAACATGAATATTTTTTTCAACAAATTACCCCTTTTCTATCAAATACATCTATGCTATACTGTACGGGAAATGAATGATATGCAAAATAGGATTTTATGCGTCAAGTGTTCAGCGAATGGGGAGTTGTCGCCGAAACGAAAAGTCCGTCTTACGGTATAGGATCCGCACCCGTTGCGACAATATAAGAGGTTATCTCATATTGTGTAGGGATACGTTTTTCGACATACGTTCTATCACAATTGGAGATATCTTTTTTTGTTTTATTTTTTTACAAATACATTGACAAAAAGCAGACAATCTCCACGATACGCGATATCATATTACAATAGGAGGTTGTTTTTTTATGGTAGATAAACAAAAAGTGGAACAGGCTATCCGTCTTCTCCTCGAGGGAATCGGCGAAGATACAGAACGTGAAGGACTCAAAGACACACCGGACCGTATCGCACGTATGTGCATGGAAATCTACGGTGGTCTGGATGAAGAGGCCGATCAACACCTCGCCAAACAATTCGAAGTAGAAAATAACGAACTGGTTCTGGAAAAAGATATCACATTCTATTCTATGTGTGAACATCACCTGATGCCTTTTTACGGCAAAGCTCACATTGCTTACATACCAAACGGCAGAGTTACCGGACTCAGCAAGCTTGCACGCACCGTAGATGTTTACGCAAGAAGACCCCAGATTCAGGAACGTCTGACTGTACAGATCGCAGATGCACTGGAACGCGCCCTGAATCCAAAGGGCGTTATGGTTATGCTTGAGGCAGAACATACCTGTATGACAATGCGCGGCATCAAAAAACCTGGCAGCAAAACCATCACTACTGTAACACGAGGGGACTTTAAGACAGACCGTGAACTTCAAAAACAGTTTCTCTCTATGGTTAAAGACTGATGTCTGCTGATATGACAAGAATTCAGGCAATCTGGCGGCATCCGCTTTATCAGAAGCATCTGAATGACCTTACCCGGCTGGAAGCTGACCGCATTTTCTGCCGCCACACTCCGGAACATTTTCTGGATGTGGCAAGGCTTGCTTACATCTTTGCACTGGAGCGAGGTCTTGACTGTTCCCGTGAACTGATCTACTGCACTGCCCTTCTCCATGATATTGGCCGTGCTGAACAGTACACAACCGGTACTCCTCATGATGAGGCAGGTGTCTCTATCGCAGAACAGATTTTATCAGATCTGAATTTTTCAGAAATAGACAAAGCGCAGATTCTGACGGCAATCGGAGAACATCGTTCTTCCACCGGAGATCTCCCGATACTCAGTCAGCTTATTTATGAAGCAGACAAAAAATCACGTAATTGTTTCCTGTGTTCAGCCGAAAAGGAATGCTACTGGGCTCCCGAGAAAAAAAATATGACGATTCAATATTAAAAGGAGAATCTTAAAAATGAAAATTGGAAATCGTGAATTCGACGTAAAAAACAGAACCTATATTATGGGAATCCTGAATGTCACACCTGATTCTTTCTCTGATGGCGGCAAATGGAACTCCATGGATCATGCACTGAAACATGCCGAGGCGATGATTGCCGAAGGTGCAGATCTTCTGGATGTCGGCGGGGAATCCACACGTCCGGGGCATACTCCGG
>CAKROE010000189.1 GCA_934371915.1 uncultured Blautia sp.
TACTTATACATATTTTACTTGTTAAGCTTTCATATGTTCCATTTCCTAATTGTCCTTGTCCATTATATCCTACTGTATATACATTTCCTTCTTCATCTACTATTAGTCCAGTACTGTTTTCTGTTAGTGCCATTGTTAATATATCTTTGTCTTTTTCTACTTCTGTTGCATAATATTGTTTTGTTGTGTTTTGTGTAAATAGTTGTCCATTTGAATTTTCTCCTATTACATACATTCCTTGTGATTTTCCATCTGTATCTTTTTTTCTTGATATGTATGTTGAATTTCCTCCTGCTATTATATGTTTTGCATTTGATACATTTCTTGCATATACTGCTGTTGTTCTATCTGTTGAGCTTCCATCTCCCATTTGAGATCTTGTAGAACTTCCTGCTGATAGTACATTTCCTCCTTCTGTTAACATTACTGAATGATTTGTTCCTGTTGCTATTTCTTTTATTCCGCTTACTGAAACCATTTGCTGTGGTAATGTTTGTGTTGCCTTATCTCCTGTTCCTAATTGTCCTGAACTATTGTATCCTGTTGCCCATACATTTCCATTTACGTCTAACATTATTGCATGGTTTGCTCCTGCTGCTACTTGAATGATATTTGAGATTTTTTTCATTTTTACTGGATATGTCACTGGATCAGTTGATTGATTTGCTTGTCCTAGTTCTCCATCATCATTGCTTCCCCATCCATATACTTCTCCATCTGATGTTACTGCATAACTTGTGCTATATCCAGCTGCTATTGATACTATATTTTCTAAATATTCTCCATTTTCATTTAGTTTTACTTTATGGAATGAGTTGCTATCTACTGTTGAACCATCTCCTAATTGTCCATATTTATTAGTTCCTGTACTCCATACTGTTCCATCTGATTTTAGTACTAATATATGGTTTGTTCCTGCTGCTATATCTATTACATTTTTCATATTAGTTTGTGTTGGCTCTGTTCTATTGTTTGTGTCTCCTAATCCTAATTGTCCATAGTTATTATATCCCCATGTCCATACTGTTCCATTTCCTTTTAATGCTGCAAAATTAGAACCTCCACCTACAACTTTTGGCTGTGTTTTATTTTCTGCTCCATTTACATTTACTTTTACTATATTCCATGTGTCTGTTGTTGTATCATGTACTTTTATGTTTGTAGTTCCTATTCCTGTTGCTGTTACTGTTCCTTGGTCATCTACTGTTGCTACTTCTGAATCTAATGTTTTAAATTCATATGTACTTCCTTCTATATTTTCTTTTATTAGATTAAATCCTATTGTTGTTTTTGCTAGTATTTTTTCACTATCTTCACCCACATTTTGATAGTTTATTATTTTAGGTGTTACTTTTACTTGTAAATTGCTTATACATATTTTGTTTTTTGAATGTTCGTATATTCCATTTCCTAATTGTCCTTGTCCATCATATCCCACTGTATATACATTGCCTTCTCCATCTACTATTAATGCTGTACTGTATTGTGTTGCTGCTATTTCTAATATGTCTAGGTTTTTTTCTACTTCTTTTGCATATGGTTGAGTTGTTGTGTTTTGTGTAAATAGTTGTCCATAATTATTGTATCCTATTACATACATTCCTTGTGCTTTTCCATCTGCATCTTTTTTTCTTGATATGTATGTTGAGTTTCCTGCTGCTTCTATATGTTTTGCATCTGATACTGAATTTCCTGATGTGTTTCGTACATATACTGCTGTTGTTCTATCTGTTGAACTTCCATCTCCTAATTGACTACAATAGTTATATCCTACTGATAGTACATATCCCCCTTCTGTTAGCATTACTGAGTGATTTGTTCCTGCTGCTATTTCTTTTATTCCACTTACTAATGTCATTTTTTGTGGTAACACTTGTATGTCTGTATTTCCTATTCCTAATTGTCCTGAAGTATTATATCCTGTTGACCATACATTTCCATCTGCATCTAGCATTATTGTGTGGTTTGCTCCTGCTGCTACTTGTATTATTTTTGATACTTTTTTCATTTTTACTGGATATAATTCATTAACTTCACTGCTTTTACTTCCTATTCCT
>CAKROE010000190.1 GCA_934371915.1 uncultured Blautia sp.
GTCTCCGGTAATATCTACGTTATATGGTCCAAGAATAAAGATATAACTGGATACTTTTTGAAGAGTTCCGCCCAGAGAATAACATGCTCCTGAAGTAAAGTCGATGATACGCTGTGCAAGTTCCATATCAATGCCCTCAAGATTCAGGATCACGGTAGAGTTATCGACAAGTGTATCTGCGATTTCACGTGTGTCTTCCATAGAGGTCGGGCGAATAACACAGACTTCCATGTTAGCTGCCTGTGAACCCTTGCGGCTGCTTCTCATAGGTGTGATCTTTGAGGAAGTACGTGCAGGCTTGTCCTGCTTGAACGTTGTCTTCGGAACAGAGATGGATTTGGATGCAGACTGTTTGGAAACAGGAGCCTCCGGTTCGTCATCGAAATCATCATAATCATCCTCTTCGGATTTTTTGGAGAATTTCTTGAAGAACTTCTTGACTGGCTTGTCTTCACGGTCTTCGTCGAGAAAATCATCGTCATCACCGTCAAGGAGATCATCATCTAAATAATCATCCTCATCGTAGTCATCATTCAGTTTTACAGCATCTAAAAGTTTATCTAAAACACTCATTTTAATCTCCAATCTTATTGTTCTGCGCGTCAGACTGCATAATTTCTTTCACCGAAAATTCCGGTTCCGACGCGAACCATTGTAGCGCCTTCCTGCACGGCTACCTGATAATCTCCAGTCATACCCATGCTCAAAACACTCATATTAACATTATTAATGTTTTTGGCAGCAATGTCAACACTTAATTTCTTTAATTGGCGGAAAATGCCGCGGTTCTCTTCCGGGTTTTCTACATATGGAGCAATCGTCATAAGTCCTTTTATATGTATATGCGGAAAAGCTGCGACAGATTCCACGAGAGAAAGAACTTCTTCGGTTTTCAGACCGAATTTACTCTCCTCCTGTGCTACATTTACCTCAATAAGAACCGGAACAGTAACATTATGTTTGGCTGCTTCATGCTCGATTGTTTCTGCAAGACGCAGAGAGTCTACGGAATGGATAAGAGCCACTTTGTCTACGATATATTTGACTTTGTTGCGCTGCAGATGTCCGATCATGTGCCAGCGGATATCAGACGGAAGCTGAGGTACCTTATCCATGATCTCCTGCACTTTATTTTCCCCGAAATCTCTGGAACCGGCATCATATGCTTCCTGAAGCATGGATACAGGTTTGGTTTTGCTGACTGAGATCAAGGTAACTTCTTTCGGGTCACGCCCTGCTTCTTTGCATGCGAGTTCAATATTTTTTCTTACCTGTTCAAGATTTTCTGCTACCATAATAGATTAAGCCTCCTGATTCGTATATATCTAGTATAAAATCTCTTCTTCGTTTACTTTGTCTGCATTTCGGACGATATGGTCATAACGGGAAAGACCGTACGTGGTGGATTTGGATGCAATGGCATATTCTTCATTCTGATCAAGGATTTCAATCCGGCGGAATACTGCATATCCCTGATTGATGCAATAAACACCTTCGAGTACACCTACATCGCTTACAACGTATTTACTCTGATCCTTCTGGCTGACGATCACATCACCTTCGGCAAATGCTTTCTTATCTACATAATAAATATATGATTTCTGGTCATCAGGTTTGTCCGCATTATCAGCAGTGTCTTCCTCAATGCTGGCATAAATAGAAGCCTTGACAAAGGAAAGACTGTCTTTATTGTCCTTGCCCTGTACCATAAAACCGATATCCTGACTGTCCTCGTTTTTTGTTGAATATTTAGAAGGAATCAGATAAAATTCCTTGGTCACAATGGAGGAAAGCGGGATTTTAAGACCGGTCACAGTATTGGTAACCAGCTCTATTTCCAGAAAACGGTCTGCCGCATAACGGATTACACCTTTGTTAAAATCAATTTTACCATATTTGGAACCGTCAATTTCGACAATGCTGAAATCGCCGGTCTGTGTCATATCGTCTTTCAGAAATTTTACACGCACAGTACTGCGGTCAGCAAGTTTTGCGGCCTGTTTGGCGCTGAGTGGAAT
>CAKROE010000191.1 GCA_934371915.1 uncultured Blautia sp.
GTGAAAGAGATGTTGTCATAAAAGGTTCTGTTGATCGAAATATTTACTTTGATTTTACAGTGCTATGTATTTGATTTGTATACGGTAAACTATAGACAGTTGACCTCGGAAAAGATGAAACTCTATGATGATTACAAAGATGGTCGTATGGATCGTGATTCGTATAAGCAGAGAGCTGAAAAGATAAGTGTACAGCTGGATGAAATAAAACAAAAAATAGAAGCTGCGTGAGATTATCAAGGCGATCCGTGTTCATAGTCAGGATGAAATTGAAATTGAATGGAATTTTGATGATATTTTTTCAGAACAGAGATAACTTGAGCAGGACAAAAATGACTTATCAGAAGATAATAAAGGTGCTGGGAGTACCTGATGGAAACGTCAGATAGTCTTCGGCAGAAAAAAATAAAATTTTTTTGTCCTATACTTGACACATCCACATATATTGCGGCATACATTCTGTACCAGAGCAGCGGAAAGTGGTGTGGATGTCAAGAGCCTGCAGTACATAATGGGACACGCAGACATAACCATGACGATGGAACGGTATAATCATGTTGATGAAGTCAGGGTACAAAATGAAATGAGCAAGACCGAAGGAATCGTGAAAATAGGATAGAATCAGAAAGCTGTTGTCTTGACCAGGCAATGGCTTTTTTCATTGTGACGATTTTTGTGACATTTAAAAGGAACGTGACGAACAAAGACGAAACGAAAAGACGAATGAAAAGTCCCGAAAAGCCCGAAAATACAAGGAAAAATGCACGTGATGAAACATGACGAAAAATCGAAAAGAATTGTTCATAAAAACTTCATAAAATTTTGCTAAAATGATTTATGAATTATCAGGTTTGAACTTATAGGAGGATTCTTATGGTTAAGCGGAGTGATAAGAAACCATCCTCGGAGAATTATTCTTTTATAAAAGAGACAATTAAGGAACGTCCGGCAGACAGAAAAAGCCCTGTTAAGAAATTTCTGACAGCGGCTGTATGTGGCGTGATTTTTGGCGGCTGTGCAGTTGGAACTGTGGCATTATTTTTGCCGGGAGTGATTGAAACGATTGAAGATTCGACAGATCATCATACAGAAGTCTCCCTGGTACCGGCTGTGACGGAAGCACCGGCTGATCTGAAAGAACAGGGGCAGACAGAAACAGAAGAAGGGACGGCTAATACGAAGGAATCCGGTCAGAATGAAACTCAGTCATCCACAGCAGAAGACATAGCTGTTAAGGACATGGCAGTAGATGATGCATGGGCAGAGCTGGTGCGAAATGTGGCAGAAGTACCACGTAAGGCCCTGGTGCGAATTCAGGCATTGGGAAATGATGCGGATCTGCTGGATGATTCGTTTTTGAAGTACGGTGAAGAAGAAGGGTTTGTTTTCCTCAAAAATGATGAGGCGTTTTATATCATGACGTATTCTGACAATATGAATGATGCCGGGAAATTTCAGGTGACATTTTCGAATGGAGATATGGCAGATGCTACGCTTTGCAAGAGTGACAGCCGCACCGGTTTCCTGGTATTCCGGGTTCCCTTTACAGATGTAAAAGATGCAACAGCAAAAGATATTCCACAGGCAGCACTTGCCGGAGACGACGACATCGAACAGATGGATGCTGTGATCGCAGTGGGAAGTCCGACAGGAGATTATGATTCACTTGTCAGTGGGATGATTACTTCTGTGACGGGCACCATGAAAGTGGCAGATGAAGAATATGGAATGCTGACGACAAATATGGTAGGAAGTGAAGACGGAGGCGGACTTCTTCTGAATATGTCAGGAGAGGTAGTCGGGATCATCTGCAGCGGACAGGAAGATGAGAACAACAGTGTGATCCGTGCAGTCGAGGCGACGCAGCTTCGCTCGCTTCTGGAGGGTATGGCGAATGGAGACGATATCTGTTATATCGGAATCCATGGAGCAACGATTTCAGAATATCAGATAGAAAATCTGGAACTTCCGGAGGGCATCTATGTGGATTCAGTTGAATCTGATTC
>CAKROE010000192.1 GCA_934371915.1 uncultured Blautia sp.
AAGTTTTATAATTCATTCATATCGACCAGAATATATCTGGTATCCTCTTCTGCAAGCTGTCTGATCTCTTCTGAAAAACCTTTTGCTGAAAACAGAAAGAAATACTTTGCATCAATTTTTGCCTGCTTCATACTCTTTAACAATTCTTCTTTCATCTCCATGGTAAATTCCGGCTGATTCCAGTTACAGTATCCGACAATATTCTCCCGCACAGAGTTCTGTGCAATAATGTCGATATTTCCTTCTTTTCCAATCCATGTTCCCATCTTACTGATCTTCATTGGCAATTTTCCAATCAGATTCAAAAGTCCTACATATTCCATGCAGACTTCCTTGAAATAACGTTCCAGATATTCGTCAATTCCGGGTGCGATATACGCATCATAGAACTGTTCCGGGCTTGTCATATAAAGTTCGGAAAGATGCGGATACACAAAACGGAACCAGAAATTCACATAGTTATCCTTAATGCGATAGACAGCTTTTTTCGTGTTTTCCCATCCACCTGTCTCAAAAGATGTCTCTTTCTCCACAAGATGAAAAGTTCCCAGATTCTTCATATACACACTGATCTTTGCGCGCGAATAGCCGGTTTTTAAATGAAGTTCATTTAACTTATCATAACCGCTTGCAATATAATAAAGAATTGTCTCATACACAGACAGTTCCCTCAGTTCTGCTGCAATCAGCTGCTCTGCTGCCCGGTGCATATAGCCATTCCGCTTTAAAATATTTCTGCATATATTGGTTTTCAGATCCATGCGCTGATCCCAATGGTTGATATAGCCTGCAACACCGCCGATCACACCGTAAGTTCTGATACAGTCACTGACCTGATACTGTGGAAATGCACGTACCACCTCTAAGAAATTCAAAGGATTAATCTTAATCTTTCCATCAATTCTTTTGCTCTGCTCACCGAGTGTTGCGGGCATCTCCTGTTCCACCCATGCAACCGAAGAACTGCACAAAAGGATCAACACCGGTCCCGGATAAAGACGTTTCATTCTTAATTTTTCAATGCTCTCCATAAAAGAGGCATCTTTTTTTGCGATCAATTGAAATTCATCAATCACAACCACAAGTTTTGACGCATCACCACTTTTGATCCGGTTGAAAAATTCGTCATAGCTGTGCTTTGTAATATTCGCCGAAAACTTCTGCCGAATCTCTGCCTCCATCTGATTTCTCTGTTCCTGTCCCGATGCCTGTCTGCTGCGATAATAAAAGTACTTTTTGTCTGAAAGAAACGCTTTCAATAACTGTTCTTTCTCAGAATCTGTCCGTCCATACAACACATAGAGCTGATTTCCACTCTTCCCATAAATTGTCTCAAGTTCTTTTAAAATGGATGTCTTCGCTACCATAAGAAACCTCCCATTTCTGTCTGTTTGTTCGTTTTCCCTCAATGTAGTAAAAATTATATCATTTTTTAACTTTTCCGACAACCCGGTTCTTGCCA
The DNA here is from genome assembly GCA_934371915.1 of uncultured Blautia sp. Lineage (GTDB taxonomy): Bacteria > Bacillota > Clostridia > Lachnospirales > Lachnospiraceae > Blautia_A. Next base: position 1,463 of record CAKROE010000192.1, read on the forward strand.
TATAAAAAGATACATAAAAAATGAGCCGAACAGCATTTTACTATTCCGGTCATTTCTTTACAGTCCACACATCTGTGATACGGACTTTTTAAATCGCTATGATATTCTCTCTTATTTCTTTGTGATATAACCCTGTGCTTTTAACAGTTCTGCGCAGAGCACTGCACCACCTGCTGCACCTCTGACAGTATTGTGGGATAAACCTACAAACTTCCAGTCATAAACAGTGTCCTCTCTCAGACGTCCAACAGAGATTCCCATACCGTTCTCAAAGTTGACATCTAACGCGATCTGCGGTCTGTTGTCCTCCTCTAAGTACTGGATGAACTGCTTTGGAGCACTTGGAAGATTTAATTCCTGTGGAACTCCACTGTAGTTTCTCAATGCTTCGATCAACTGTTCTTTGGTTGGTTTCTTTTTGAATTTTACAAATACGGCTGCGGTATGTCCATTTAATACCGGAACACGGATACACTGGCATGTGATAACCGGAGATGCTGCAGGAACAATCTC
>CAKROE010000193.1 GCA_934371915.1 uncultured Blautia sp.
CTTATCTCCATCCTGTACCAGTTCATATTCCCGGATTGCCTTTGTAAAACGTCTCCAGATCGGTTTACGGAATTTTTTGATAATACTACGTTCAATATCCTTTGTACGCTGCTCTGCTTCATTGTGATTTGCCATCAGTCTGCCGAGTTTGAGCTTGAGCCATGCACGATAGCCGTTTTTGACACTGTAGATCTCATATCCCTGTTCCGTCAGTTCTTCCGCGATCTCCTCACTCTTCTGCCCGGTATAACAAAGCAGATAGACCGGACAGTCCCTGCGGATCTCATCCATATGCTCTTCAAACTCTTCCCAGTAGATATTGACTGCACCCGGATAAGTCTCTTTTTCAAAATCAGCCTTATCACGGATATCTATCACCTGTTTTTCCCTTGTATCCTGTTCTAATTCTTCAATTGTTCTAATACACATATCAATCTTCCTTTATATTTTCACATATTCCCCGGCTGTAACGTTACTGTTCCCTCCGTTCACAGTAACTACTATATACAGTAATCACTCCAGAAACTTTCTGAAACATGTGAACAGCTGTTTCTCACAAGAAGTTTTCCTGACAGTTCCATCCGCACAACACCACTGTGTCCGCCCTTCATCCGGTCCAGAAGAAGATACAGCGCAAAACGTCCCATTTCCTCTTTCGGAAGGCCGACAGTTGTCAGCATCGGTTTCGTATACTGCGCCTCTTCAATATCATCACTTGCTATGATCGACGGAGTAAAATAGAGATTTCTGCATCGCCGCAGATATTTCAGCATTCCCACTGCCGTGATATCATTCGCACAGTAAATTCCGGTCGGACAGTCTTCGGATTTCAGAAGTTTCTCCATTGCCTCAAAACCTTCAATCTCGGTCTGGTTCGTCTCTACAACATATTCCGGTATCACATCCAGATGATGCTGCTTCAATGTATCCAGATATCCGTTATAACGGTCCTCATTTCTGCATCCACCTATGTAGCCGATATTGCGGTGTCCCAGTGAGATCAGATGCTCTACTGCTATCGCGGCAATCTTTTTGCCGTCGCAAAGGACCTCATCTACTTCATAATTCGTTGAATTCCGGTTTACGGAAACCACGCTCCGGTATTTCTGGTTCAGCTTTTTCAGAGCAATCGGATTACATCGACCGATAATGATCAGACCATCCTTTTTTTCTTCTGTCTCAGTATACATGTCCTGAATGATCTGGTCAAGATTTTCTCTCCGGCATTTGCGGTCATCCGAAAAGAACGGTTTGTACCACACCTTTGAAAGGATACAGTTCTGTTCATGAATTTCACTTTCTATAATACGAAGAAGCTCTGTAAAAAAAGGATCCGTTCTGGACTCATCTGTTCTCGTCATCAGCACATGGATATGCCAGATTCTGCTTTCTTTTGCCTGTGTTCCTTTTTTGAGGTTGCGGGCCGCTTCATTTGGAACATAATTCATCTCCATTGCAATGGACCAGACTTTTTCCCTGAGGCCCGGTACGGAGCATCTGTAATCGGGCTTATTCAGGATACGGGAAACGGTTGATACCGATACTCCTGCTTTTTCTGCGATTTTTTTGATTGACATGTGTATTTCCTCTTTCTGCCAGACATACGCTGCGTAAAAAATAACCGGAAGCCAGAGCGACAGAGCCGCCTGAAACCTCCGGTCATATTCAGATATAGTACATTTCCTGTTTTTCATAATGATCGGAATAATAACCGGTCATCTGTGCCAAAGTAAGATTTGACAGAATCTGATCAAGTTCCTGATTGACGGAATCCACCACCAGTTTCTGGATCGTATCGGAGATTCCCTTGTAACTGTTTTCCGCCACAGCATCCTCATCTTCGAGATGATAGCTTCCCTCCAGGGCCTCTACCACGGATGCAACAGTGATCTTATCAGCATCTTTTGCCAGATTATATCCTCCCTGCGAGCCTTTGACACTTT
>CAKROE010000194.1 GCA_934371915.1 uncultured Blautia sp.
GTCGAAAAAATCATAGAGACCGTACACTATCATACTTTTGCTGTAGAACTGGCTGCAAAACTTTTGGAAAATGGAATTTCAACTCCAGGTCAGTTATTAGCAAAACTTCAGGAAGAAAGAGCATCTCTCGATAATGAAGATAAAATTAAGATAATCAAGGATGGTCAAAGCAGTAAAGCCACTTATTATAGTCATATCCATACTCTATTTTCACTATATGCTTTATCCCGAAAACAGCAGGATATCATGTGCAATTTGTGTTTTCTTCCTTACACTGGTATTTCTGCCCGCATATTCGCCAAATGGCTGGAACTGCCTACCTTAAATGAAATTAACGACTTGATTGAAACTGGTTTTGTGCAGACAACTACACGTCACACAATCTCCCTGCATCCTATGATTAAGGAAATTGCCCTTTCAGAGACAAAACCATCTGTAAGTAGCTGTCACATATTACTGGATTCTTTACAGAAAATATGTTTAATGCATGGAATTGAAGTCGATTATTACAAGAAGCTGTTTCAGACAGCAGGAAACATCATAGAATTGATTGAAAAAGATGATATACCAAAATATCTACTTTTTCTGGAAAATGTTTTTCCATATATGGATAATTATAATTACCAGAAAGGTATGAAAGCAATCCTTCAGGAATTGAAAAATTTTTTGAAGCGTAAAGACATTGGCACCGATTCTGACCGGGCATTGTTACTGGATTTTCAGGCTACTCTTGAAATCAAGCCAGAAAAAGCAATGAAACTTGAAAAGGATGCCCTTGCCCTGATTACAGAAATTACAGAAGATAATGCTCATCTTGTTTCCAATCTCCATTCAAATCTCGGAGGTCTTTACCGCATGAACGGTTATCCAGATCTTGCAATGGAACATATGGAAAAAGGGCTTTTTCTGCTTGAACAATACAATTTACTTTATACCCATGACGGTATTCCTCAGGCCACCAACTATGCTATGTTTCTGACAGAACAGCAGGCACCGGAAAAAGGAATCTCCGTTCTGCAAAAATTATCAAAAAGCATAAAGGAATATAACTCTGATTGCTGTCTTGATTACGCTACAGTACAGGAAACCCTTGGAACCATCTACCTGATGATTGCCAATCTTCCGCAGGCCAAAACACATTTTAAAAAGGCTTGCAAAATTTATGAAAAAATCTGGGCTGATGAACCAGAAATGATTGAGAAAAAATACCTGGAAATACAGGAGTTATATCCACAAGTTGGTTACTTTCTTGGACAACAGATATCAAACTTTTTAACGGAATAGACATAATTTTACGGCGGACAAATTGCCCGCCGTTATTCTCTCTGTTTTCTATACTGTCTATTTCTCTTAATCTATACTTTCGTAAGTAGGTAATCATCCGTATATTGACATTTTATGAAAGCCATCTGATACTGTTTCTGGCTGTCTGCCAGATTCTATATCAGATGGCTTAGTATTATTTTTTTAGTTTGGTACGGCAGTATTCCGGAAGATCCTCTGACCATGGAAGCAGTTTCTTTAATTCTTCCTCTTTAGGAAAAGCTCCCATTTTTCTGAGTCCATCCAATATATAAGTCAGATATGCATATGGTTTCAGATGGTTCAGAAGTGCCGTTTCTGTAATGCTGTAAACAAGGGCACTGGCATCTGCTCCCCGTACACTTTTGGCAAACAGCCAGTTGCGGCGTCCTACTGCAAAGTTTTTCAATGCACGTTCTGCACTGTTGTTGTCTATGCTGAGATGACCATCTTCCAGATACCGTCTCAGATATACTTCCTGATTAAGCGTATACAAAATGGCATCACCAATAAGGGAAGACCTGTCTACAGAATCTTCCATCGTATGCAGCCATTCAAACATGGCATCCATAACCGGACGGGACTGTTTCTGGCGCTCCTCATATTTTTCT
>CAKROE010000195.1 GCA_934371915.1 uncultured Blautia sp.
TTATATCAAAGATACGCACAAATTACCGTTGAATTTACGACAAACGATCCAGACCCACTTATCGATGCCTTTATGGCCACTTGTCGTCATGGTATGAGCGTATTTGAATGTTATGGTGCATACAGCCATCGTAAGTATTATGTATGTAAAGCCGTTATTTCTACATATGAATTAAGAGACGTTGTAGATAACGTAAGAAAAGTGGATCCTAAAGTATTGATCAACACATACAATACCGTAAACTTCTACGGAAACTTCTATCAAAAACCTTTGGAGTAGTATTACACTACTCCATTTTTAAAGGAGAACATTATGAAAACAGATTATCATGTACATACTGCATTTAGTGATGATTCCAATTACGATATGGAACAAGTCATTAAAGATGCAGTCAAATTAAATATTGACGAACTTTGTTTTACCGACCATGTCGATTATGGAATCAAGAAAGACTGGGATGAACCGGGTGAAATGATTTATCGTATTGGTGGTTCTGGAGAACCGAAAAAGATGGCGCTTGCTAATGTTGACTATCCAAAATATTATGAGACAATCACAAAACTGCAATCTAAATATAAAGATCAAATAACTATTAAACTCGGACTTGAGTTTGGCATGCAAAGACACACAATCCATAAGTATGATTCTTTATTTAAACGTTACCCATTTGATTTTATCATTCTTTCCGTTCACCAAGTCAATGATCAGGAATTTTGGACCAATGACTTTCAAAAAGGTAAAACACAGGATGAATATATTATGGAATACTACAATGAAATCTTATATCTAGTTAAAAACTACAAGAACTATTCTGTACTTGGCCATTTAGATTTAATTAACCGCTATGATCCACAAGGACCATATCCTTTTGAAAAAATAAAACCCATTCTAACCGAAATCTTTACTACAATCATTACTGATGGTAAAGGCATTGAAATCAATACCTCCTCACATCGCTATGGTTTATCCGATTTAACACCATCTAAAGACATTTTAAAACTCTATAAAGAACTAGGTGGAACTATCATCACTATTGGAAGTGACAGTCATAAACCCGAACATTTAGAGGCTTATATCGATGAAACAATGGACGTATTAAAAGAACTAGGTTTTTCATCCTTTTGTACATACAATCAAATGATGCCTCAATACCATAAATTATAAGGAGTATTATGAACTTAAAAGAACAAAGAGAAAAAGTCTTAAGCGGACAAATGTATAATGATCTAACAGATGAACTTATAAAAGCTAGAGAAGATGCCGTTTATCTTACAAATGAATACAATGCAACCTATGGAAAACCCGCCAAAGAACGCGAAACCATATTAAAGAGATTGCTCAAATCCATTGGTGAAAATGTTTATTTTGAACCTAATTTTCGTTGTGAGTTTGGCTACAATATTTCAATTGGTAACAATTTCTATGCCAACTTTGATTGCGTAATGCTCGATGGAGGAGGCATTGAAATTGGTGACAATGTGTTATTAGGACCTAGAGTTGGTATATATACATCCAATCATGCGATCGATGCATGGGAACGCACACATGGTGCATGCTATGCCAAACCTGTAAAGATTGGAAACAATGTCTGGATTGGAGGAGGAGTCCAAATCAATCAAGGCGTTACAATTGGTGATAATACCATCATTGGATCTGGAAGTGTCATCACAAAAGATATACCTTCTAATGTTATTGCGGCAGGTATTCCTTGTAAAGTCATTCGTAAGATTACAGAATCCGACAAGACAAACTATAGACCATAAGAAAAAAAGAATATCTGAAATTGGATAGGGATAAATCAACCTTTAAAAGTCATAGGGATTTTGACTCTGAGATAGAGATGACCTTTAAACAC
>CAKROE010000196.1 GCA_934371915.1 uncultured Blautia sp.
ACCGGGTGATGATCCGCTATGTTGCCCCGGTGATGATGCTGGTGCTGTTTTTGCAGTCCACCGGAATCCTTGCTTAAAAGGCTAACGTAAAAAAGGGAGTTCTGTCACGGACGAATGTCCGGGCAGAACTCCCTTTGCGTTGGGTAGCTTGAGCGAGCGACAAGAGGCTGTTGCAAAATAGCTCTCTGAAAAAACAATGTACAAAACCCGGAACCTTTTCGGGGCCCAAACAGCTCAAAAAAGGTTCCGGGTTTCTGATTTTGCGCTATTTCTTTGTGTAAGTTGCTACCGCATTTTTATTTTGCAACAGCTCCATATTTTTTGTGCGTTGTACCTTGGCGCACACGACCGGCGTTTTACTTGATTGCAATCAGATTTGGGTCCTTCGGTCTTCATCTGATAAATCGCAAAACCGTTTTCGTTGTCTTATGTCGAAAAGAAGTACCGCCTTTTAGCAGTAGCTCCTGTTTTCTTTATAGCAGTTTGCGTTTTTAACGCACAAGCAACATCCGCAAACTGCATACCGCAAATATGCCGTTTTGGCAGGCACTATTTTTGAAAATTGCGATAGTATTAGTTTATTCATTCTGCGCAAAATCATATGCATGGTATAAATGCTGTTTTTATTTTTCTTTCATATAGTCCATACAATTTCTCGCATTCCATGCATATCCATCCTGCTTCGCCTGTATATAGCGGATATTTTCGTTCCTTACAATATTCAGTTTCGTAATTTCCTATTAGTTCCACGAGGTTATCAATGTCCCTCATCTGCGCAGCAGCCATTCCTGTCATTGCCCACAAAAAGCCCGTTCTTATTTTATTCAGTTTCTGCCACTGAAACCTTTCCGTAAACTGATCATATAATACCTTTTGCTTTTTCTTCTCTTTTATCGGAAATTCATAAATCAGCGGATAAATCTGAGCAACACCATCCGGATAAAATTCTGTCTGATGATACCGATCACTGTTTCCAATAATTCTCCATCTTTGATTCGCATCATCCCAGAATATCTTTTCTATCTGTTCCTGTATCTTTTTACGCATTTCACTGATTGCCTGCGTATCTTCCAGTCCTGCAAGTTCCAATTCGTACAGACCTCTCCATACTTCCAGATTATCCATCAGATAAACTGTTGTATTTTCTTCTGAGACCTGTGTAATTCCATCCTGCATTAGGCTTTGAATCTTTTTTAATGCAAGGCTGATTCCCTTTTTCCAGTATTCCGGCAGGTCTGTACTTTCTGTCTTTTCCAGATATTTTCCCATAAGAAAAAGATACATACCAAGATATCCGTCTTCGGAATCAGCCTTTTCTTTATAAATAAGTTTCCCACTCTCTTTCCTGTAGATTCCCATTTTTCCATCTGTTTCCAGCAAAATCCCGGTATGCCAGTCCAGATACCTGTCAACAGCTTTTTTCTCTGTTTCAGTAATTGGACAATTCTCTGTTTCTGCCAGAAGCCCCAGTGCAGCCATACATGCAAAGTATGGATTAACATCTCCGGCTTTACTTCCATTCATATAGATTTCGCCCTCAGGACCCTGATTCTCAAGAATCCACTTTTTTTCTCCGGTCAGGACTGTTTCCAGCCATTTCTGCCGGGCAGATATTTCTTTTCTCAGGTTCTGATAATAAGTAAACATAAATGCAAGCCCCACAGTTATGCAAAATATAATAAGTCCCATCACGTTCTTTCGATGTTTCACTTTTCTTTTGCATTGGTTCTGTTTATGCTCATGCATCTATATCCTCCAGGATTTTTCTGATTTTGATACTTGCAGTC
>CAKROE010000197.1 GCA_934371915.1 uncultured Blautia sp.
TCTGGATGTCAAACTTAAAAATCTGACCGGTAAAGTAATCACAGGATTTGCCGTTAAGAATGAAAAAGATGAGAAAGATCCGGAAAACTTTCTGAAAGAAGACGACAAGTTTGCAGCAGACGAAGAACGCGAACTGTGGTTTGACACAAACAAAAAAGATGAAACTGCAGATACAGAAAAGACGGACGAGACCAAAGCAAAAGAAAGTGAAGTTCAGAAATACAACATTCAGCTTACTTTTGAAGATGGAACAACCGCTGAAATCCATACATTCCCGTTTGGTGATACAGAAGAAGCTGAGCTTCATCTGGAAGGCAGTGTAGCATACCTCGTATTTGACAGCACAAGCCAGAAGAAATCCATCAATACTCTGGATACCGAGAAAGCGCTGGCACCGACACCAACAGCAGCGCCGGCAGCACAGGCAACTACAGAAAGTTATGATTACAACGAAAGCTACGATTATGACGACAGCTATGATTATGATGACAGCTATGATTATGACGACAGCTATGATTATGATGATAGCTCTGATGATGGTGCCGGTGACGGATGTCTGGACGATGCAATTTTGAACTAAATTAATACAAAGAGGCAGGGCGCTGCATTAAGGAATTAGTGCAGCGCCCTGTTGTGGTCTATGCAGGAGAAATTATTATGTCGTTAGTATCAAATCTGTTTCTGTTGTTTGTAGTGGCATCTGTACTGGTTTATTACATAGTGCCTCATAAATGGCAGTGGCTGGTACTTTTGGTATTCAGCTATATTTATTACATAGCAGGCGGTCTGAGATTCGTCGTGTTCATCCTGTTTTCTACGATCGTTACGTGGCTTGCAGCTCTTATGATTGAGAAAGTGGAAACGAAGGGAAATCATAAAGCGGCACGGAATATATTGATTCTTGGTCTGATCTTGAATTTTGGTATGCTTGGGGTAGTTAAGTATACCAATTTTGCGATCGAAAATCTGAATGCACTGTTTCACATGAATTTAAGAGGTATGGCGATCCTGCTTCCTCTTGGAATTTCCTTCTATACTTTCCAGTCATCCGGCTATCTTCTGGATGTCTACTGGAAACGTTGCGAAGCAGAGAAACATCCTTTGAAATATGCATTGTTTGTATCTCTCTTTCCGCAGATCCTTCAGGGACCGATCGGAAGATACAGCCGTCTTGCAAATCAGCTTTACGCGTCACATAAATTCGAGGGTAAAAATATTGCCAGAGGTTTTGAACGTATCTTATGGGGATTCTTTAAGAAGATGATTCTTGCCGACTGGGCTGCAGTGTTTGTAGATGAGATTTTTGCAAATCCGGATCAGTACAGTGGACTTGCGCTGATTGGAATTCTTTTGTATACACTTCAGCTGTACGCAGACTTTTCCGGAGGAATGGATGTTGTTATTGGTATTGCATCTATGTTTGGAATCGAACTGGATGAAAACTTCAAGCGTCCGTTCTTCGCAGTTTCCGTTACAGATTTCTGGCATCGCTGGCATATCACACTTGGTACATGGATGAAGGATTATGTCTTTTATCCGGTTACATTGTCACGCTGGATGGGAAGTTTTAGCAAGTGGGCCAAAAAAGTCTTCGGCAGAAAGACAGGACGTACTCTTCCAATCTGCATTGCAAATATTGTTGTTTTCTTCGTGGTTGGTGTATGGCATGGTGCAGCATGGAAGTTTATTATTTATGGTCTGTATAACGG
>CAKROE010000198.1 GCA_934371915.1 uncultured Blautia sp.
TATCCCGATCACAAATTATGGCACTGCGATTGCCTACATGAAGGGAATTCTGGAACGGAGTATCGAGATATTCCCACTTGAAACAGTTGTCAGAGGCGCACGTGCATTAGACACACTGAAAGACGGTGACACCATTCTGATCAGCGAAGGCTGCACCCACCATCGTCAGTGTGACGATATCGGTACTGTCAAACTGCCTCGCTGGATATGCGAATATACCGGAAAAGACGTGTCATTTGAATTTACCAGCGGAACCGAATTTCCTCTGGATCTGACCAGATATAAGATGATCATCCATTGTGGTGGATGTATGCTGAACGAACGTGAGATGAAATACCGTCTGAAATGCGCAGGTGATGCAGATATCCCGATCACAAATTATGGCACTGCGATTGCCTACATGAAGGGAATTCTGGAACGGAGTATCGAGATATTCCCACAGTTACGAAAATAAACGAACGCTTTATATATAAAGGAGATTTTTATGCAGATCAGAAAAGCGACAATGAATGACCTCCCGGATATCCTTGCAATCTATGCCTATGCCCGGGAATATATGAAAGAACACGGAAACCCTGACCAGTGGAAGGACAACTATCCTCCGTTGGAACTGACTACACAGGACATCCGTTCCGGCTGCTTACATGTCTGTATCATCCAGACAGATGACCGGGAACAGATTGGCGGTGTATTCTATTTTCATCCGGAAGAAGATCCCGATTACCTGAATATTGACGGCGCCTGGTTAAATTCCTGTCCTTATGCCGTTGTTCACAGAGTTGCCACAGCACCAGACACGAAAGGCGTTGCCACCTTCTGCCTGAACTGGGCTTATGAACAGTTTCCGAATATTAAGATTGATACTCACGATGATAATATCCCGATGCAGCATCTGCTCGCCAAGTTAAGCTTCACCTGCTGTGGGCACACTACATTGCAAAACGGTGATATCCGCCTGATCTATCAGAAAGCTGAATAAACGCAGCAGCGCAGCCGGAGATTTTACAAATTTTCCGTAAAATCCCCGGCTGCTGTATTTTTTCCTATCTTTCTTCCACTTCCAACGCCTCTACATTCAGTCCTCTCGGCTCAACCGGCGTGGAGAACACAATCTGCGTCTGTGTCTTCCCAAAATGCTGAAGCTGTCCGATGAATCCATCCAGTTCAATCGTACTCGGAAATGCTACCTTCATGAGCATGGAATAATTTCCCGTCACACAATTGCATTCTATCACATTCGGAATACTCTCTATAAATGGGTAAAATTCCGGCTTCTGCACCGGCTCTAATTCCATATTGATAAATGCCGTGATATGGAACCCCAGTTTCAACGGATCGATCTTCACCCCATATCCTTTTATAATTCCTTCTTTTTCCATCTTTTCAATTCTGGCTGATACTGCCGGAGTGGATAAATATACCTCTTTTGCCAGATCCTTCAAAGACATTCTCGCATTTTTCTGCAGCAAATAAATCAAATGTTCATCGACACGATCCATATTCATACTCCCTTTCCTGTGTTTTATCTGATTTTCTATAAGTGCATTTTCTCACTCTGCACTTAATAAGTATACGTTTGTACTTATAAAAATACAATTTTCTCTTCATTTTCACTTAAGAAAATAAAGTCATACCCATTATCTATTAAAAATGAAAAGTCAAATCCGGAAAAATCGAATTTATTTTCACACTCTTGCAT
>CAKROE010000199.1 GCA_934371915.1 uncultured Blautia sp.
TGAGCCCCTTACAGGGGCGAGGTTCATAAATCGGCTCCAAGAGGTAGGGGCAAGCCCCTACCCTAAATATGAGCCCCTTTCAGGGGCGCTGGCGCCACATTTCATTATTTCCCCAGCGCGTCCACGAAATTCGTTAATTCGTGTAATTCGTTGTTACGCCGTCCGAGGCCAAATATATTTCGTTGTAATACTGCCCCAAACATCTTTCGTTGTACACCCCGTCACGCCCCAGGTGCGCTCACGACATAAATCGTGCGCGTATAGGGCTGGATAACATTCGCGGCATTAACGATATTGATGGTCAGTCGGATGGTCGCCGTACCTTTCTTCGCCGTCCCGTCTGCCGCCTTGATACTGCCGATGATCTCTCCCGTTACCGGGTCGAGCGTCGGTTTGACACCGAGGATGCCGTTGGGGTCTGCCACGTCGATATGCGCATCTGCCACCTGCTTTTTGTCGTTCAGGTCAATCCATTTCTCTGGATGGGCACTGTCAACATATTTATAGAGCGACGGACGGAGTTCGAAATCGCCGGGACGGGTGAACGTGACATAAAAATCATCGTTCTGCGTCACGACAAAGGGAGGATAACCGCCGATGGGGGCATAGGTGAATGCCTTGAGTTTGAGCACGTAGTCCGTCAAGTTGATTTTGACGTAGGCCACGGTATTACGCGGGATGCGTGGCAACTGTATCAATGCCTTACGCTCGTCCTTGACCCATTTTCCCGCCGCGTTCTGACGCTGCATGAGAATGGTGAGGGGAAAAGACTTCATGGCATTGGTGGCCTCGCTGTCGTTGATGTAGAAGTCGGGGAAGGTAAATGTGCCATCGGCCTCTATCTTCTGACTTTGGTCGGGCGTGGCGGACTTGTCGTAATGCACACAAGGTCCGACACGGTGGCTGGATATTCTATTGAAGTCCGTCGTCACCAATCCGTTACTATCCATCGGCGGAAAGAGGTAAGTACACGAAGGTCTGGTGAGGGTTTCAGCGGTGCTCTTTGTGATGCTGTCCGTTGTAATCTTCAAGATACGTATGGGATCAGCCGTCTTGTTGTTGAACGTCATCTGCATCTTGGCAAGGAGGCGATAGAGCGAGAGCACCAACGTCATGTTGTTGTCGATGGTGTGCGTCTCCTTATTGGACATCGGGATGCCGCGGCCTTTGTTGCTCTTGACCAAGTCGAAACCGTTGTATTCGCAGGAGACCACCATACTGTCGACCTTGCCATAGTCTTTATTATTAAAACGGAAATTGGGAAGACCTTCGCCCACCGTGAACTTTACATACAACAGCGCCGTACCAGGCATCACCTCTACGCCATGTATTTCAAGGGATTTTACTTCGCCACCTACCACAGAGTCATTAAACTGCAAATTGGCAAAGCTATAGAACGTGTACTCTCCCGTCTCGGTACTGATGGATGCCACTTGGTGTCTTTCGAAATCGGGTTCATCATCGCTATTCACATGGTAAATATGTTCCACCTTTCTGTCCTTACACATCACGACATAGGCATTGCGGATGAGGTCAGTGCCAGTACCATTTTGGGTGGTATTGTCGCCTTTGGTGGTATTGTCGCGCACCTCTGCAACGGCGGCCGGTGTATCGTCTGCCTGCGGTTGCAGGAAATCGGCGGTGACCATATCGCGGCAGCCGAGGGAGAGGGTCAGGGTGACGCGTTGCTTCTC
>CAKROE010000200.1 GCA_934371915.1 uncultured Blautia sp.
TATGGCGTACGGCTATGATATGCAGAAAGCCATGCTTGCCGGTCTGCTCCATGACAGTGCAAAATGCATTCCAAACAAAAAGAAACTAAAAATGTGTGCAGAACACAATATTCCGGTTACTCCATTTGAAAAAGAACATCCTTTTCTTCTTCATGCCAAACTCGGAGCTTATGTTGCACGTGCAAAATACGGAATCACAGATGAAGAAATTCTTTCTTCCATCACATTCCATACTACCGGTAAGCCGGAGATGAGTACCCTCGAAAAAATCGTTTATATTGCGGATTATATTGAACCGGCAAGAAATAAAGCGCCGAACCTGACCGAAGTCCGTAAGCTTGCTTTCCAAGATCTGGATGAATGTATGTATGCAATTCTCCGGGATACCCTGACTTATCTGGACAAAAATCCGGATGATGTCGATTCTGCAACCAAAGATGCATTCGCCTATTATGACACCTTACATAAGGAACGGCAGGAGAGCAGATAATACCTGATTTTCTGTCTGACCGGAAAGGATGAGACAACTATGAATAAAGAACAGGAAATGGTACGTATCGCCTGCAAGGCGATCGACGACAAAAAAGCAATTGATATCAAAGTAATCGATATTCACGAAGTATCTGTAATTGCTGATTATTTCATTATCACAAGCGGAAGCAACCTGAATCAGGTACAGGCAATCGTTGATAATGTAGAAGAACAGCTCGGAAGAGCCGGCTATGAGCCAAAACAGGTAGAAGGAACCCGTGGTTCCAACTGGATCCTGATGGACTACGGCGATGTGATCATCCATGTTTTCGATGAAGAAAACCGTCTTTTCTATGATCTGGAACGAATCTGGAGAGATGGAAAAGAACTGGATGCTGCTGAATTTTTAAAATAAGTTTACGATAATATTTTTATGTAAACTATACCCATAAAAAGAGACATGTCCCACGTCACCTTAAATGACTGAAAGACATGTCTCTTATTTTGCATCTGTCATTTACTTTACTGATAAAGACGGAATACTCCAAATACCTTTCCGAGTATCTGAATATCACCATGTACCAGAATCGGATCCATAGAATCATTTTCCGGCTGAAGACGATAGTAGCCGTCCTCTTTATAAAAAGTCTTCACCGTAGCAGAATCCTCTACAAGTGCCACAACAATATCTCCATTAGATGCAGAAGCCTGCTGCTTTACCAGTACCTGATCACCGTCAAAGATTCCTGCATTTACCATACTGTCTCCCTTAACTTTCAGCATAAAGCTCTGCGCATTCGGCATGTATTCTGCCGGTACCGGGAAATAACCTTCGATATTTTCTACTGCCAGAATTGGCTGGCCGGCTGCAACCGTACCTACAAGCGGTACATTGACAACCTCCCTGCGTACAAGATTAAAATTATCATCAATGATCTCGATTGCTCTCGGCTTCGTGGCATCTCTGCGGATATAACCATTCTTTTCCAGTGCCTCCAGATGTGAATGAACAGAAGAAGTGGATTTCAGATTGACTGCCTCACAGATTTCACGTACTGCCGGCGGAAATCCACGGTTCAGAATTTCATTTTTTATATAATCAAGAATTTCCTGCTGTTTTTTACTGATTCGGCCA
>CAKROE010000201.1 GCA_934371915.1 uncultured Blautia sp.
CATCCATCATGTATTTCTGGACACTGTCTACTTTATTTACGACCAGAACAACCGGTTTCTGGCTTCTGCGCAGCATATCCGCTACTTTTGCATCAGAATCCACAAGTCCCTGTTGCACATCTGTAATAAACACGATCACGTCTGCTGTATCAATCGCGATCTGCGCCTGTTCTCTCATCTGTGATAAGATGATATCTCCACTGTCAGGTTCGATACCGCCTGTATCAATCAGCGTAAATGACTTGTCCAGCCACGTCACATCTGCATAAATCCTGTCTCGGGTAACACCCGGAGTATCTTTTACAATTGATATCATTTCGCCTGCCAGCGCATTAAATAACGTGGATTTGCCTACATTAGGCCTGCCCACTATTGCCACTACCGGTTTGCTCATACATTTGTCTCCTTATCTGTTTTTTATTTTCTGTCGGATCCAGTACCGCCGATACAAGATCAGCTCCTGCCGGATCTACAACGATAATCTCTCTTCCAAGTTTCTCGGAAAGTTCAGTTACTGTAATGTCATCGAGAAAAACATTTTCCCCGCTTCTCAGCATATTGCACGGAATCAGAAGCCTGTCTCCAAGCTCCCGTACGGAAAGCTGCTCTATCAGATCCTGTCCGGTAATAAGGCCCGACACCGTGATCTTCTCGCCGAAAAAGTTATTCCTGATTGCGATCACTTCGAATGTGATCTTCGGATATTTTTTCTGAATAATTTCCATACATTTCTTTATATATGGTGCCGCAAGTCTGCCTGTAGCAACGGTAACATGCTCTTTCCTGTCATCACCGTCTCTTTGGGCAACAGCTTCGCGTACCTCAGTATCCAGAAGTCTCAGCATACCGACTCCGTTTTCAAGCTGCAGATAACCATCGTAACGCTCTTCTTCCGGAAGCTTCTCTCCCGCAAGAATATACCACTCGTCCGAAGCGTGAATAAAGTGGATTCCGTGTTTTTCATACATGATCTTCTGCCAACGGTGTATCTGCTCCAGAACTGCCTTTGCATCTTCTTTTGTAAATGGTTCCAAGGGATAAAGTCCGTCACGGAATTTCGTCAGACCAACAGGAACTACTGATACACTCTGAAGAACCGGTGCATATTTTGCCATTTCCTGTAAGCTGTATTCCAGCTCCTCACCATCATTGACTCCTTTGCACAGCACAATCTGCCCGTTCATCGTGATTCCCGCTTCATAAAGCCGGTCCACTTTTTTCAGCGCATCTCCTGCGAAACGGTTGTGCAGCATTTTGCAGCGAAGCTTCGGATTCATCGCCTGAAAAGATACATTGATCGGTGAAAGATGGTATTTGATCACACGCTCTATATCTTCCTGACTCATATTGGTCAGTGTCACATAGTTTCCCTGTAAAAAAGAAAGCCTGGAATCATCATCTTTAAAATACAGGGTTTCTCTCATACCCGGCGGCATCTGATCGATAAAGCAGAACATACAGTGATTGCTGCAGGATCGGTAATCATCCATCAGACCATTTTCAAACTCAATGCCAAGATCTTCATCGTAATCCTTCTCAACCTCGAGTTCCCAGATCTCACCATTTGCTTTTTCTATCAAAAGCTCTATATATTC
>CAKROE010000202.1 GCA_934371915.1 uncultured Blautia sp.
ATGTAATTTCTGACGAATGTGTAAGCTGTGGAACTTGTGCAGCTGAATGTCCAGCTGAAGCTATCTCTGAAGGTGCAGAGCATTTCGAAATCGATGCTGATGCATGCCTTGACTGTGGAACTTGTGCTGATGCCTGTCCTACAGAAGCAATCCATCCAGCTGAATAATTTCATTCATGACAACGAAAAAGCTGCGGCATCTGCCGTAGCTTTTTCTGTTCTTTTCTTTTTTATTTTCTCTCTGCACCATCCCAGCGTTTTCTTTTTCCTTTTTTTTCGGATGCAGCGGCTGCCTCACGCCTTGCCATCTGCTGTCTCCGTATTGCAAAATCAAGCGACCGGCACCGTTCCTCGTCTTCATTCTGGAAACGTAATTCCTGCTCGATCAGACGCTCAAGAATCGTCTGAAATTCCAGTATTTTTTCATTATTGTGTATTTCCGCTTTGACAGCATCTGCACTCTGTTCTGTATTTATGTCTTCTTCTGTACTTTCCTGTGTGTCTTCCGATATATCCTCTGCAATACCTTCCAGTAATGCTGCCCCACTTTCTTCGAATCCACTCATGGATGCCGTGATCTGAGGAATCAGTTTTTTGATTGCACGAAGCTGCAGCCCCCGCCTCTTCAGTTCCTTTATATTCAAAAAAAGCTGAATATCATATCCGGTGTAATAACGGTGTCCCAATTCATTTCTGTGGATCTGCAATTCCAGTTCTTCTTCCCAGTACCGCAAAACATAGGACTTGACGCCAGTCATCTCAACTGTCTGTCTGACTGTATAATGAGTCTCCATCCTGCACCTCCTTATGAAATTCACTACAATTTATTATAGACAGGATTTTTTCCAAATTCAATGAAAACAGTCCGACAAAAAAACAGCCACACACCATCGGAACTGTATAATTCCACGGTATATGGCTGTATTCAGCACATATTGTCTATTTTTTCATATTCACAAACTGCGTATAGCGCGGCAGCCATACCAGTTCAATCGTACCGATCGGGCCGTTTCTCTGCTTCGCAATGATAACTTCTGCAATGTCTTTCTTCTCCGTATCTTTGTGATAATAATCATCTCGATACAAAAACATTACGACATCGGCATCCTGCTCGATTGCACCGGACTCACGAAGATCAGAAAGCATCGGACGGTGATCCGGTCTCTGCTCTACGGCACGGCTCAGCTGCGAAAGCGCAATGACCGGCACACTCAGTTCCCTCGCAAGAGCCTTAAGCGAACGGGAAATATCGGAAATCTCCTGCTGACGGGAATCACTCTTTCCGCTTCCGCTCATCAGCTGAAGGTAGTCGATCATGATGATTCCGAGATTGTGTTCCAACTTGTATTTTCTGCACTTTGAGCGCATCTCAGCAATACTGATTCCCGGTGTGTCATCTATGATCAAATTGGAACGTCCGATGATATCCGCACCCTCTACTAGCTTTGTCCAGTCCTCATCTTTCAGATTACCGGTACGCATATTCTGCGAGTCTACATGGGATTCCATCGCAAGCAAACGGTTTACCAGCTGTTCCTTTGACATTTCCAGACTGAAAATAGCCACGGTGACATCCTTACGGAATGCCATATAC
>CAKROE010000203.1 GCA_934371915.1 uncultured Blautia sp.
GATCTGTGTAATCTGGCGACCATCCGGACGTTTGTGATCTTTGAGGATCATCTTACGGACAGTCTTCTTCTGGTACTGATATACAGCCTCACCGAGAACTGCCAGCCATTCTTCATTGTCTGCAAATGCATCCTGAAGTCTTGCTGTGATCTCGCGGATATTTTCTTCTCTTGTCTGTTTGTCGTCTGTGAATACAGCTTCTTCCATTTCTTCGGAAGGTACGATCTTTTTGATTGCCTCGAACAGTTCTTCCGGAACTGCGCAGGAAGCATAAAGATGTTTTTCTTTGCCGCATTCTGCAACGATCTTGTCGATGAAACGGATGATCTCCTGGTTTACATCATGTGCCTTGTAGATTGCTTCGATCATGGTGTCTTCCGGAACTTCGTTTGCACCGGCTTCGATCATGATAACTTTTTCTCTGGTGGAAGCAACAGTAAGCTGAAGATCAGAAAGTTCTTTCTGAGCAAGTGACGGGTTGATAATGAATTCACCATCAATCAGACCTACCTGTGTAGTTGCACATGGGCCGTCAAACGGAATATCGGAAATGCAGGTTGCAATAGAAGAACCAAGCATAGCCGGGATCTCCGGATTGCATTCCGGATCTACAGACATAACCATGTTTACCAGAGTAACATCGTTTCTGTAATCTTTTGGGAACAGAGGACGCATCGGACGGTCAATAACACGGGAAGTCAGGATTGCATGCTCGCTTGCCTTTCCTTCTCTCTTGTTGAATCCACCCGGGATCTTGCCTACTGCATACATTTTTTCTTCGTATTCAACGCTCAGAGGGAAGAAATCAATTCCTTCTCTTGGCTCTTTGGATGCGGTTGCTGTGGAAAGTACAGTGGTGTCGCCATAATGCATCAGTGCTGCACCGTTTGCCTGCTTTGCAACACGGCCAATATCTACAGTCAGTGTTCTGCCGGCTAATTCCATAGAATAACTTTTGTACATACTTTTTCTCCTTTAAAATCTGTGTTTGACATTGTAAACAGAAGCCCGAAACAACTGAAAAAACCATTGACTGCAATGGGCTTTTCAGTAGTCTCGGAAATAACTTCTGTTATTGTTTTTTTGGATTTTGTGTCTGACAGGTTCACATGTTTTTACATGCAAAAATGGGGCGGATGGTTATCCGCCCCGTCCGCATACTAATTATTTTCTTAAACCTAATTTCTCAATCAGTGCACGGTATCTTTCGATGTCTGTTTTCTTCAGGTATGCCAGAAGTCCACGTCTCTGTCCAACCATCTTCAGCAGACCGCGTCTGGAATGATGATCTTTGTGATGTGTCTGTAAATGCTCTGTCAGTTCCTGAATTCTTGCTGTAAGAACTGCAACCTGTACTTCCGGTGAACCTGTGTCGCCTTCACATCTTGCATATTCTTTCATGATTGCCTGTTTTTTTTCTTTTGAAATCATTGTGATTTCCTCCTTAAAATATAATAATTAATGAACCGCCACATATTAAGAAACGGTTGGAGATTCCAATCTCTGAATATGGGCTGAATTACACCTCGACTAGTATAGCATAAAACATGCAGCATTGTAAACAACTATTTTTTGCCAAATGATAAAGT
>CAKROE010000204.1 GCA_934371915.1 uncultured Blautia sp.
CTACCGGACGGATGTTGCTGAGGTCAAATGTATATTCTCTTACATATTTTGCATCCGGATCGCTGTGGAATACGGCTTTTGGCTCACGTCCATGCTCTTTCAGATATTCCATGGCTTTCTCATCTGCCTCAAAGATACCGGTCTTTGCTCCGGCTTCTACCGCCATGTTACAGAGTGTCATACGGTCACTGATGCTTAACGTCTTTGCACCTTCTCCTGTAAATTCCATTACCTGATAGTTACATCCGTTTGCACCAACTTCGCCGATGATCGTAAGTATCAGGTCACGTGCGGTCACACCTTCCGGAAGTTTTCCTGTCAGATTGAATTTTACAGATTCCGGAACCAGTACCCAGGAAGTACCTGTCACCATTCCATAGAGGAAGTCTGTACATCCGACACCGGTACCAAATGCACCGAGTGCACCGTAGGAACATGTATGGCTGTCTGCACCAAAGATCAGTTCGCCCGGACGCACATAGTTTTCGATCATCACCTGATGACATACGCCTTTACCTTCCCAGAAATCAATGTTGTTTGCTTTTGCAAAATCTCTCATTTTTTTCTGAGATGCTGCAGTCTTCGGACAATCAGACGGTACGTTATGATCTACGATAAACACAAGCTTCTTCGTGTCTGCAATGTGCGGATTTTTTAATTTATTGTTATACATATCAACAGTCAGATGTGTCGTTCCGTCGTTACTCATCAGACGGTCAAGCTGTACGGTATGGATATCACCTGGCTTTACGCTCTCCACTCCGGCTGCTGCTGCAATGATTTTTTCTGCGATTGTCATTCCCATGGTTATTTCTCCTCCTTGTTCAGTGAAGCGATCAGACCGCCCTGATTCAGAATTCCCTGCATATATTCCGGGAGTTTTGTACAGGTATAAGTCTTGCCGTTTGCAACTGCTGTTCCATCGGACATATGGAGTTCCATGGTATCTCCGGTTGCTACATTATCCGGAAGATCTTTACAGACAATTGCCGGAAGTCCGATATTAATTGCGTTTCTGAAGAAAATCCTTGCAAAAGATTTTGCAATGACAGCCTGTACACCAAGTGCTTTCAGGACACCCGGTGCCTGCTCTCTGGATGAGCCGCAGCCGAAGTTTTCTCCGCCTACTACGAAATCTCCGGGTTTTACTTTTTTTGCAAAATCAGGATCTAATGATTCAAATGCGTGACCTTTCATTTCATCCAAATTCGGCAGAAGCAGATACTGGGATGCAATGATCTGGTCTGTATCAAGGTCATTATGAAATTTAAAAATTGTTCCCTTTTCCATAATTAGAATTCCTTTCTATGTATAACTATTCATTTTCTCTCTATTCTACCACAAAATATGTGAATAGAAAATGTATATTTAGATGACTTTATGCTGTAACCACTTCCGGCTGTGAAATCTCCATGTAAAAATAATTCCACGAAGTGTCCAGTCTGCAAACATACCGATCCAGACGCCCATCGGTCCGAATCCCATGACTCTGATCAGAAATACACAGAGGCAGAATCTGCATGCCCACATCGTACAGCAGGATGTGATCATGGAAAATTTCACATCTCCTGCCGCACGG
>CAKROE010000205.1 GCA_934371915.1 uncultured Blautia sp.
CTTCACGGCATACACCGCCAGCACCTCCGGCCAGACGGCACGGGAGCCGGACATTTCCAGCTTATCGTAGGTGAGATTTGCTCTTGTGGTGTCGATTTGGGATTGATAGTCGGCGTTGATCTCCTGCACGGCCTGCCGCATGGTCTGCCCTGTGCCGCTGTCCTCCCCGGAGAAGAAGATGCCGAAGCAGGAGCCGACAATCAGCCCGATCACGCAAAGCACAAGGATGACGACTACCGCGACCCAGCCGCCTGCGGCAATGGCGGCGATCAGCGCCTTTGTTCCGGCAATGATCGCTTTGACCGCCGCAACGGTGGCTTTTGCGGCAACCTTAACGGCCTGTACCGTAGCCTTGGCTGCCGCCTTTGCCGCCTGTACGGTTGTCTGCGCCGCTTTTGCGGAAGCCTTTGCCGTCACCTTGGCGGTCTTAGCCGTGGTTTGCGCTGTTTTTACTGCTGCCCGCCCGGTCTGCTGCGCGGTTTTGACCCCCTTCTGTGCGACCTTTACGGTGCCCTTTCCGGCGGACTTTGCCGTTTTAAGCGTACCCTTTCCGGTTTTCTGAACCGCTTGCTGCGCTGCTTTTTTCGGCTGGGTTCCCTTGAACGCATCCTTGCATTTCTGAATGTTGTCCCGTGCTTTACCGGCATTGCGCTTCGCATCGGAAAACCCGCGCCGTCCGCGTTTTTGCAGCTGAACCTCGGTTCCTGCCACACATCGGCGCACGGTATCTTTGATCTGCTGTGCGCCGTACTCCTGCGGAGAAGTCTCCGCAGGAGCGGCGTTTTTTTCAGCGGTATCCGCAGTGTCCTTGGTGCGAACGGCGGCAGATTTGATGCGTTCAGAGACAACGGCAGCACGGTCAATGGTCTTGACCGTACCCCGAACCGACTCTTTTGTTTTAATATCCGCCATAGTCCCTCCTTATCGCGCCTGTTCCAGCGGCATCGACACAGGCTCCTTTGGCTGCTGTTCAGATTTCAAAACGCGCAATTCTCCCTTTACGGAACTGCGCGTTTCAGAAGCGCCACGGTCGGGAGTCAACTTTTCTGCCAACCGCTCCGTTTTTTCAGCTAACGCAGAAAGACTGCTGCCGATACGCAGCATGACCGACCGTGCCCGTGCAAGAACGCCTTTGTCGTGTTCAAGCTCCGCGGCTTCTTTCGCGGGCTTGCCCAGCATAGCACGGCCCGCCCCTCGAATATGTGCCCCTGCTTTGTACAACTCGACGCCGATCTCGTCCAGCCGCTCGGCGCTCTTGCGGGCGTTCTCTGCACTGCGGTCAAATCCGCCTTTGAGCGTTTCCAGCAAAGCCGGGATACGCATAGCCGTCAATGCACGGCGTAAAGACTCCTTGCCCTTATCCTTAAAGGTGGATACGGCATTGTTTGCCGCACGCACAAAGTTGTCCTTGACGGTCGTGACCGTCGTTTTCATCTGCTGTAAGTGCTTTTCGGCACCGGAGATCAGTTTTTCGCACCGGGCTTTGAGGGTGCTGTCCCGGATGGTGCCGATCTCCCGGTGCATTTGCGTAAGCTCCTCATTCATGGCAGACAGCCGGGTTTCCATTTCGTCAATA
>CAKROE010000206.1 GCA_934371915.1 uncultured Blautia sp.
TGAAAGGTGCTGCAAAGCTTTCTGTAGAACTTGAAGTAGACATGCATGAAGGCAGCAACTGGTATGAGGCAAAATAAAATGAAAATTCTTGGAATTACAGGCGGCGTCGGCGCCGGCAAAAGTACAGTGCTTGATTTTCTGAAAGAAAAATATCATGCATACGTGATTCAGGCGGATCTGGTCGGACATCTGGTTATGGAGCCGGAAGGAATCTGTTATGACAGCGTGGTTGCATTATTTGGAAAACAAATCATAAAAAATGACAAAACCATTGACCGGAAGATGGTTTCCGATGTAGTATTTGGTAATGAGGTAATGCGTCAGAGGCTGGATGCAATTATTCATCCGGCTGTCCGGCGATATATATTGGATCAGATTGAACAGCAAAAGGAAGCAGGCTGTTCTCTGGTCGTAGTAGAGGCAGCATTGCTTCTGGAAGAAAAGTATGATGCTTTCTGCGATCAGGTCTGGTTTATAGATACGGATCAGGAGATACGTATAGAACGTCTTATGAGCAGCAGAGGCTACACGAGAGAAAAAGCACTGAGTATCATAAAAAGACAGGCTTCCGAGGCGTTTTTCCGGCAGAATACGGATTATGTGATTACAAATAACGGTCTGCCGGAGGAAACATGGCGTCAGATAGAAGAAGGGATTAAGAAGTTATGAGATTTTGCAGTATTGCGAGCGGAAGCAGCGGAAACTGTATTTACGTAGGCTCAGAAAACACGCATGTGCTGGTCGATACCGGAATCAGTGGCAAAAAGATGGAGGCCGGTTTAAACAGTCTTGATCTTACCGGCCGTGATCTGGACGGAATCCTGATCACGCATGAACATTCCGATCATATCAAAGGGCTTGGAGTTATATCAAGAAAATATGGAATTCCGATCTATACAACAGGAGGCACTGTGGATGCCATGGTCCGTACCAATGCACTTGGTAAGATTCCGGACGGGATTTTTCATGAAATAAAAGAGGATGAAGCGTTTGAAATCGGAGATCTTACAGTAAAACCTTTTTCTATTCCGCACGATGCAGCACAGCCGGTCGGTTATCGACTGGAATGTGACGGACATTCTGTGGGAATTGCGACCGACCTCGGGAAATATAACGATTATATCATTGAAAACCTTCAGAATCTGGATGCTCTTCTTCTGGAAGCCAATCATGATATCCGGATGCTGCAGGTAGGCAGATATCCATATTATCTGAAACAACGTATTCTCGGCGAGAGAGGACATCTTTCCAACGAAAATGCGGGCAGGCTTTTGTGCAGGCTTCTGCATGACAATATGAAAGCAATTTTCCTGGGGCATCTCAGCAGAGAAAATAATTATGAAGAGCTTGCATATGAGACTGTTTGTTCAGAGGTAACACTGGGAGACAACCCTTACAAATCAAAAGATTTCAGAATTCAGGTGGCGAAACGGGATTGGGTTTCCGATGTAGTTACCGTGTAAAAGAAAGGATAAAAGTCATGAAAAAAACAATCATTACAGTAGTAGGAAATGACACAGTAGGCATCATCGCAAAGGTATGTACGTATCTTGCAGACAACAATGTAAAC
>CAKROE010000207.1 GCA_934371915.1 uncultured Blautia sp.
ATGAATATTCTTAGAGAATACAAAAAAAGAAATCCATCCTCTTAAAAGAGGATGGATTCTTTATCCTTGATAGATGGAATGAATCTGACGAGATTCCCATCAGCATCTTTCCCTCTTTCAAGTACTTTTTTCATATAGTACCGGACAACCGGCTGTCCGTATTCATCCGCTACCACATGAAATGTATAGGTCATCAGGCAGTCACCAGATGACCCTTTAATGGAAGCCCCAAACGTGTACGGGGCTCTCATTAATGCAACGTTGAAAGTCGTCCCATCTTCCCACGCTGCATAATTCTCTTTTAGGGTCTCTTGGAACCCTCCAATAAAGAGGGTGAGACCCAGCTTTGAGGCAAAATCACAAGTGATTTTCCTCCTATGCTCGTTATACGAGCCTTCTGGAGATGTGCACATCTCCAGAAATTCACGCAGAGCTTCAAAGCGGAACTTCCACTCGAGCTGCTCTGCTTCCGCCCAAGTTTTGCATCCGGCAAACACGTTGTTGCCGGTCCGGATGCCAGCATCACCCGGAATCGTTGTTGTAGATCCGTCAGGATTTTGACGGACCTTGGAAGGTCTATCATAATGATAGACTCCTCCTAATTTTTGAGCAACTTGGACGCCCTGCTGGATCACGTCCTGGTTGTTTAAAATTTTATTTAGTAAACCCATAATCATTTCCTCCTTTCTTTTTTTTTTATTTTATTAAAATGATTATAGTTTCTAAGATTCACAGAAATCATATATCAATACCTCAAATCAATTTACGTCTTAAAATCCTTCATTTAGCACATCTAATTAACCAACCAATATCATGAATGGAAAGGATGTGATACTTATGATGAATCTTGGAACCGTTCCTGTTGTTCGACGTAAGCCGAATACAGCTCCAAGAATTAATCGTATTGGATCAAAGTTATATGACTTTGGAACAAGAAATCGTTCCTTCATTCAGGTAGCACTTGATTTGCAGAAATTGGGAATTGAGCATTGCTATTTTATGTTGGAAGTAAAGGATCCTCGTGTTGTTACGATTGATCCTTATGCTGTGGATGCAGATGGACACTCTACTCTTACCAAAGAGCAAGTGTCAATTATAATGACTGAATGTAAAGTAAACCCTTGGTATTACTTACGAGAAATCGCACGTATACCAGCACAGGGTGGTACGTCTACGCCTTATAAAGCAAACCGTGGTAATATTGCACAGGCCTGGTGCTTAATACATGGATATGATTCATGGCTTTGTTTACCGAGACAGAAAGGAAAGACACAGTCCGCTTTGGCAATTCAGTTATGGGCATATTCTTTTGGTACTTCAAACTCTGAGTTTATTTTCATTAATAAGGATGGAGATAATGCGAAAGCAAACTTACAGCGTCTAAAGAACCAAATGGAACTCTTGCCGGAATATATGAAGTTCGAATACTATATTGATGAGGATGGAAAGAAAGTAAAGCATTCTATGAATGCGACTTACATGAAGCATCCTGTCACGAAGAACTCCATTCGTATCAAATCCAAAGCAACTTCCTATGAAACGGCTTTGTCTCTTGCCCGTGGTTTGAC
>CAKROE010000208.1 GCA_934371915.1 uncultured Blautia sp.
CGATGATCAGCGCACGCAAAAACCTGCTGCTGTCGCGCCGTATCCTGCACACCTCTTCCAAAAAGATCCGCGACCGTCTTCTCTCCTATCTTTCTTATCAGGCCGGACTACAGAAAAGCCGCTATGTTGACATCCCACTGAACCGTCAGCAGCTTGCCGATTACCTCAGTCTGGACCGCAGTGCCCTTTCAAAAGAACTCGGTAAAATGAAAAAAGAAGGGCTTCTGGATTACCATAAGAACAGTTTTGTGCTGAAGGATATCAAATAAATTGCATTTGTTTGTATTGCCTTTTGCCGTGCTTTATGCGACAGCATTATCAAAATTCAAATGCCTGTTTGATGCTGTCATAATGAAGAAATTTATCCTCTTCCGCAAAGGCTTTGATCTCGTCCAGAGTTGCAAACATATAGCCATCTGTCTCTGCTTCCTGCAGATGCAGATCTTCATCTTTAACATCCATAACAAAGCGGTATACATCGACAAAATAGTTGTCACCCTCGCCCGGATTTTCACGTTTGTAAGTAAACAAATAACCGCCGTCGGCATCCCGTGCATCAAGGCCGGTCTCTTCTTTTACTTCGCGAAGAACAGCCTCACGGGACTCCTCACCAGCCTGTGCAGCTCCGCCGGAAACCTCCCAGCATCCCGGTGCCCATGCTTTCGTCATAACTCGTTTTGTGATCAGAAATTTGTGATCCGGACGCGCTACCACACCAAGTACCGTCAGATGATACTCCCCGTCCTTCAGGCACCAGTCGTTGCGTTTCATTGTGCGGCCCGTCGGTTTCTTATCTCTATCATAAATATCCCAATATTCCATTTCTTTGTCTCCCTTTAAACTTTACATTGAATTTCTTATTGCATTTTCCGTTAAATTTCCCAGTCATGCTTTTGGTGTTTATCATAGCATCCCAGGGAGAGGATTGCAAATGAGAGTTTTAGGGATGGAATCTGTGGCGTGGGCATCTGACATTACTTGAAACTAATCATAATAAATTCTGTCTGTCCTGTTGCTGTATTCATGACATATGCTGACACTACAAAACCAGCGCCGCCTGTTACCTTTATTTTTGCTCCGTTCTTGAAATTCTCGCCCTTCTGCCAGTTCTTCTTGCCATAATCAACGAATATAAGTTTCCAGCCTTTTTTCAGTTTGAATTTAATTGCATTCTTTTTATTTGCGTATTTGGCATATTTCAAATTGACATATGCATTTTTATTAAATTTCTTTCCGGAAATTGTAGTCTTTCCAACTTTTACTGAGCTGATTGGATTTGCATATTTAGCTACTGTTAAATCACAAACATATTTTTTTGATCCTTTTTTTACTGTAATTTTGGTTTTTCCTGTTTTTTTTGCCTTAACCGTAATTGAACCATTTTTTACTTTGGCAGTTGCAATCTTAGGACTGCTTGATTTTACAGAGAGTTTCTTTCCATTTATATATCCAAGATATGTCTCATTGGAAAATCTGTTTTTCACAGACTGTGCAGAATATAAAGTCACCGTCATCTTTTCAGGTACAATCTGCTCCGCATAATAGTCTGCCGATACCGGTAATGCAG
>CAKROE010000209.1 GCA_934371915.1 uncultured Blautia sp.
GTCATAGTGCTCGTGCACAGGGAAAACAAAGCATCACATGTTATGATGTTATGAAATATCAAAAAGAATTAAAAGAAACCATGGACAAACTTGACAAAGTAACCAAGTTATACTTAAAAAAATATGATAAGTCTGGTCGAAATGTAAAACAGACTGACAAAATGATCGATGAAGTCAATGCTCTCATCGAAAAATCAAATAAAGTCCTTAATGAAATCAAGAGTAAAAAAGTCGAGGTTCCGATTGAAAGTTTGTTAAGTTGGATCGATAAGGAACTTCGTGCTGGTCATGTTGCCGTGTTTGATTTTGCGGAAGACTATCTGAAACGTCTGGATGAATATGCAAAACTATCCGAAGAATTTGATAAAAAAGCAGAAGAATTCGCCAAAGAAAATGGTGTCATTCGCCGACCAAAAGGAATCACACAATCTATTCGCAATACCGCAAATTATGTAAAACGAAATATTGATTGGATTGGTGCTTTTAGTATTGCGATTATTGGATATGGTAGTCTCAGACAGTTCGGAAATGCTTCGAAAAAAGCAGAATATGAACACATTGCAAACACCGGTGGTTTTACAGGGGACGATTCTTTATTTGGAAATTCGGAAGCATTGTATCGAAAGGCAGAACTTCAACACGAAGCAAATATGCATAAGACCAAAAAAGGAAAACATATGGCGGCTGGTGAAGTTGTTGTAAGTGCTGCAATTCCAGCTGCATCTATGGCTGGTATTCAAAATCTTTCGAAAGCAAAGGCGGAACGAAGAAATTCGGTATAAAGAGAAAAAAGGAGAGGGTGCGGGTTTCCCCGCGTCCTCTCTCATTTACGATCTATTCACGATATGTAAGGGCCCATTTACGAAATGCTTTATCTGCCCGTTTCAAAATCTTCTCCGTTTCTGCACAAGTTCCGATATCTGCTACTCCGGAAATTTCAGAAATACTCATCTCTTTTACAAAATAGAGACGAAATACTTTGCTTTCGGCTGCTGGTAACAGATGCTCTGTAAATTCGGGAATGTGCTTCATTAAAGCGACAAGATTAATTTCGGGGTTCTCTTTCGTAAGGGTCATCACATACTCTCGTAAGGATGTTGTTTCTTGGTATTTTGCTTTGATTGCTTCTTTTTCGGATTTTGTCAAGTCTGGACTTGACACTTTTTTGGTACTCATTTTTATTATCCTCCTTTGCAACTAATCTAATATAGAATATTTATACTAGATCTTTCGTGGAATTACTTCCTTTCATAAAGATAATATATGATTCTTTATAAAGAAGTTTCCAGATAATAAATAGGAGGAAGGAAGAACCGAGCTTTCCGCCGAGTTCTTCCTTCGTATAGTGTTTGATTTTCTTCAGAGAGGTGATACCTCTAGGGGAAGAAAATGTTTGTCCTTCACCTAGGACGTATAATTAGCGATGTTACTCTATCATACCTTACCCCGAGTTTCCTCTCGGGTCATATATTGTAACCTGTCTGATAATTTTCTAACGACCCCTTGAAAACA
>CAKROE010000210.1 GCA_934371915.1 uncultured Blautia sp.
GACAGTCACTTTTACTTACAAAGATCAGGAAACACCTGTCATTGAACAGACAGCTACTTTTGAGAATGAACGTCAGAAGGTAGAAATTTCGGTGGTAAAACAGGATGCTGATACAGAAAAAGCAGTTGCAGGGGCAGAATTTGGACTTTATGCGAAGAATGACATAGAAGCTCATGGAACTGTGATTGTGAAAGCAGACTCACTTCTTGGAAAAGCTGTTTCCGGAGAAGATGGAAAGGCTGTATTTACACAGGATCTGCCATTTGGAGAGTATTATATCAAAGAACTGGCAGCACCGAATGGCTATGTATCTTCAGATGAAGTTCTGGAAGTAAAGGCAGAGTACCAGGGACAGGAGGTTAAGGTTGTACAGTTATCTTCTATATTTAAAAATCAGCCTACCAAAGTTGTGGTTTCCAAGTCTGACCTGACTACTGGCGTGGAATTATCTGGTGCGACTCTTACGGTACTGGACAAAGATGGAAATGTAGTTGATACATGGAAGTCTGTAAAAGGTGAGCAGCATATGATTGAACGGCTTACTGTAGGGGAAACCTATACTCTCAGGGAAGAAATAGCTCCTTATGGATACCTCAAGGCAGAAGAAATCACTTTTACGATTGAGGATACCGGGGGAATCCAGGAAGTAGAAATGAAAGATGATGTGCCGACAGGAACGATCATCATCAATAAAAATGGAGAGTTTCTGGATAAAGTAACGGCATTGGATTCTGTTGGAGGATGGATCAGCCATTTATTCCAGTATGTAACAGGCAGTCTGAAAGATGTTACCTTTGAAGTATTTGCTTTAGAGGACGTGAAATCTGCTGACGGAGAAAGTGAAGATTATTATAAAAAAGACGAACTGGTAGCAACCATTACAACGGATGATACCGGCATTGCAAAGTTATCCGGACTTCCTCTTGGCAAATATTATGTCAAAGAAAAAGCTACAGTGGATGGTTTTGTACTGGATAATGAGGCAAGAGAGATTGACCTGACATATCGTGACCAGGATACTGCAGAAGTCACTTACTCTGCTGACTGGCAGAATAACCGCCAGAAAGCGGAAGTGGAAGTTGTGAAAAAAGAGAAAGATTCTGATCGTGTACTGGAAGGTGCAGTATTTGCCCTTTGTGCTAAGAATGATATTACAGGAGCAGACGGAAAAGTTATTCTGGAAGCGGATACTGTGATTGAAGAACTGGCAACGGATAAAGAAGGCAAACTGACTTTTACAGCAGATTTACCGATTGGTTTTGAGTATTATATCAAGGAAACTTCCCCGGCACCTGGATTTGCAACGACGGATGAAACACAGGAGTTTACATTTGAGTACGAAGGTGCAGAAAAGGAAAAAGTATCATACTCCTTTACTTTTGAGGATGAACCGACAGTAATCGAGATTACCAAGACTTCCCTGACAGACGGGAAAGAGCTGGAAGGTGCCAAGTTACAGGTAACGGATGAAAGCGGTAAGGTTGTAGATTCCTGGACTTCCGGCA
>CAKROE010000211.1 GCA_934371915.1 uncultured Blautia sp.
GGTCACGCTGGAAGCAAAGCGATGCTGTCAGGAAGCAGAACTTCTGATCGGTGCCGGACGGATGATCGAGTCGGTGGCAGAAGTCGGACAGACAATATATGAAGCATATCGCCCGGATGAGATCATTGCTTATATTAAAGAAAATCCGGAATATGAAAATGTAACGATCGCTTTGTCCGGTGATACCGGTTTTTACAGCGGGGCGAAAAAGATCCTGAAATTAACGGAAGATGATCCGCAGATTGAGATAAAAGTGGTACCTGGAGTGTCATCCATTGTATATTTTGCGTCAAAGCTTGGTATACCATGGGAAGATGCAGCCCTTGTGAGCCTGCACGGAAGAAAAGAGAATCTGATGACGGTGATCAAGGAGAATAAGAAGGTATTCGCGCTGGTAAGTAACGCAGAGGAGATACGCCAGATTCTGGCAAAAATGACGGATTACGGAATGGGAGATGTGATCGTTAAGATCGGAACAGAACTTTCGTATGAGAATGAAGAGATTCAGACAGGAACTGCAAGATCACTGTTGCATTATAAGGGAGAGAATCTGGCAGTTTTATATATTGAAAATGAATCAGGTGGAGAAAGCCCGGTAATTCCTGCTATTGCAGATGACGTATTTGTCCGTGGGGATGTGCCGATGACAAAGGAAGAAGTAAGAAGCATCTCCATCGCAAAACTCAGGATCAAGAAGAATGCAGTTGTCTATGATGTGGGAGCAGGAACAGGCTCTGTCTCTGTGGAGGCAGCTATGGTTGCAACAAAGGGAGAGGTCTATGCAATTGAACAGAAGGTGGAAGCACAGGAACTGATCCGTGAAAATGCAAGAAGAATGCATGTGGACAATCTGCACGTGATCGAAGGTATGGCACCGGAGGCGCTGGAAGAACTGCCGGCACCGGATTGCGTATTTATCGGAGGAAGCAAAGGCCGGCTGTCTGCAATCCTGGATGTGATACGGGAGAAAAATCCGTTCGTCCGTGTGGTGATGAATGTAATTTCGCTGGAAACGATGATGCAGGTATTAAATTATACAGAAGAAAACAAGATAGAAGACGTGGAAATCATACAGGTAGCGGTAAGCCGTGCGGAAAAAGCGGGAAGCTATCATATGATGCATGGCCAGAACCCTGTCTATGTGATCAGCTTTACAGGCAAACCGGTAAAAAAAGCAGAAGCTGCCAAAGAAGAAGATGTTGTCTGGGAGGAAAATGAGTAATGAAGCTTCCAAGAATCCTGATCACTGCGATGAGAAGTGGTGCAGGTAAAACAATGCTGACCTGTGGAATATTGAAGGCAATGAAGATGCAGGAGTTAAGTCCTGCGTCTTTTAAGTGCGGGCCGGATTACATCGATCCGATGTTCCATAAGACGGTGATCGGTGTCAGCAGTTATAATCTGGATGCTTTCCTGTGTGGAAAAAACGGAGTTCGGAAGATATTAAAAAAGAATGGTGCCAGAGCAGATATCTGTGTAATGGAAGGCGTGATGGGATACTAT